>NZ_JASJSU010000009.1:0-78522 GCF_030237045.1 Stenotrophomonas maltophilia group sp. Smal17 | reverse complement strand
GGGGCGACCTCGCCGTTGTACAGCTGGCCGGTGATGCGCGGCTGGTCGATGTCGCCGTGCAGGAATTCCACCAGCACCTCGCTGCCCACGCGGGGCAGGAAGCTGGTGCCCCAGTTGGGGCCGGCCACCCATTCGGCCACGGCCACCCAGCTGCCGCTGGTGTGGTCGCCGGGGGCATGGCCGGGCTGGGCGCTGCCGGTGTCGGTCAGGCCGCCGGGGTTGGGCGTGCTGCCGCGCTGCCAGCCGAACTGGATGCGCACCTGGTGCTCGCGGTTGGGGGTCACCGCCGTGTTGGCGATGCCGACCACGCGCGCGGTCTGCGGGCCGTGCAGGGTAGGGCGGTCCTGCGGCAGGGCGCGCAGCGGCACGCCACTGCCGGTGGCGATGAAGCTGTTGCGGTAGGCACCGCGCTCCAGTGCCGGGCTGCCCAGCAGGTCGGCGATGCCCTGGTCCAGGTTGTTCAGGGCCACGTGCTGCACCGCCAGCAGCTGGAAGGCCTGGCCTTCGTGCTGCGGATGCTGGGCCAGGCTGAAGGTGCTGCCGGCGGCCAGCTGGCGCTCGCTGCCGCTGCCGCTGTAGAGCACCTGGCCGACGCGCAGCGCATCCAGCCGCGCCTGCGCTTCGGCGTCGGCCCAGCCGGACTGCGCGAAGCGGCCGGCGCGCGGCTGCACATAGACCTCCAGCGCCGGCAGGCTGCCAGCGTCGGCACTGGACTGCGCGGCCACGGCACCGACCTGCTCGCTGTGCCAGCTGGCCACGGTGCTGGCATTGGGCACCAGCTGCTGGCGCTCGGCGAAGGCGGTGATGCCATCGCTGGCCTCGGCCATGTCGGCGCGATGGAAGCGCAACGTGCCGCAGTCAGGCAGTTCGGCACCCGGCTCGAACACCACCAGAGTGTGCGCGGCCTCATCGCCCTGTGCCTGCTCGATGCGCCAGGCCAGGCCGGCTTCGGCCAGCAGGCGGGTGACGAAGGCCCAGTCGGTCTCGCGGTACTGGGTGGTGATCGCACGGACCGGCAGTTCGGCCTGCACGTCGAAGCGGAACACCGCCTGCGGGTAGTCGGTGAAGATCTGCTCGCAGATGGCGCGGGTGTCCTGGTCCTGGAAGATCACCGCATTGCGGCGCAGCCGCAGCAGCGCCGTCCAGGGTTCCAGGATCAGGCGGTAGCGGGCCAGGCCGCCATCGCTGCCCAGCTGTGCCGCCTCGGTGCACAGGCCATGCCACTGCCGCAGCGAGCCGTCGGCCTGGCGCAGCTGCAGGGTCAGCGGCTGCTCCAGCCAGGATTCCAGTTCCAGGAAGGCGTCGGTGGCCAGGCAGTCGATCTGCAGGCGGTTGTCGCCGCAGACCGACTCGGTGCCTTCGAAGCGTTCGACGACCAGGTCTTCCTCGGGCCCCTTCAGCTGGATCAGGCGTTCGCGATGGGACAGCGAAGCAAGGGATGCGAGCAGTGCGGAGCTTGGGATGTCCATATCATCAGGCTCATGGCAGGGTGATCGTGATGTGGGCAGTGCGCTCGGGCATCTGCACCACGTCGTTGTAGGCCGCCAGCTGCTGGCGCGTCTCATGGCCAAGATAGGTGCGCATGCCGAAGAAGGCGACGATGCCAAAACAGCCGACCACCACTGCCGGCAGCCACAGCGGCACCACGCGGCGCAGGCTGTGGCGCACATTGTCCGGCGGCAGCGCGTGAGGTGCGAAACCGTGGCGCTTTCCCTTCAGGTAGACGATCTCATCGCCCAGGCGGGCGGTCAGGTAGCCCAGCTTCTCGGTGCCTTCCAGCCGGTACTTGCCTTCGAAGCCCATCAGCAGGCAGTAGTGGTAGACCTCCAGCGAGGGCAGGCGCGCGGCGCCCTGTCGGCGCAGCTCTTCCAGGCGGTCGAAGAAATGCTCGCCGGCCAGGTGCTCGCCGAACAGGCGCAGCTGCAGCGGGTTGCGTTCCCAGGTTTCGTGCAACGGCGAGGGCTGTGACAGGATCGCCTCGTCCACGGCAGCACAGAATGCGTACTTGGCAGCGTAGACATCCTCGGACGCCACGCCCAGGCGCATCGCATTGCGCTCCACGCCATCGAGGAACTTCTGCACCGTCTGCACGAAGCTTTCCGCATCATGCGGCAGCTGCCCGCGCTTGAGCAGCAACAGCAGGTAGAAACCGTCGGACATCAGGTCCTGCAGGCTCTGCGGGTTGGCGGCCTGTGGTGTGGGATTGGCCATCGCGCCGTTGGCGGTCAGCGACGGCATCGGGCCCGGAGTCGGGGGCAGGGGGGAATTCATCATGAGGTCACCGCCACAAGTTCCATCTTCAGCTCGGCAATGCCGGCCGGCACGTAGATCATCACCGACTGCGCCTTGAGCATGCGCTCATACAGCGCGCCGCGCGCGTCCAGTTCGAAGTAGTGGCTGCCAGGGCGCACCGGGATCGCAGCAGGCACCTGTGCGGCATGGGTCAGCTTCACGCCCGGCAACGCAGACAGCACGCACTTCTCCACGTCATCCGGGGCGCCGACCTTGAACCGCACCGGCACGCTCTGGATCAGTTCCTGTGCCGGCAGCGACGCCGACACCGACAGGTAGAACGAGGCGTTGCCATCGATGCGCTGCGAGTCCAGCCGGCCCAGGTGGTAGGAGGGCTTGATCTCGTTGAGCGCGATCTTGAAGTAGCGCGTGGAAATCACCGTATCCAGCAGTGCGCGTACGATCTCCAGCAGCTTGCGGAACGAGGCTTCCGGCTGATCGTGGCGATACACCGGCAGGTCGCCCAGCTGGTAGGCATTGGAGAAGGTGAGCAGTGCGCCGGCCATGCGCAGCAGTTCCTGGTGCAGGCGCTCGGGATGCAGCTGCGGATGATGCAGCAGATGCGCCAGCGCACTGAACGAACTGTTGATGGTGTGCAGCAGCCAGAACGAGGCGATATCGCCGGAGCGGAACTCGATGATGTTCTGCGAGGTCTGCCGATGCAGGCCATACAGTGCGTCCACCTTGGCCTGCAGCGCGTCGAGCACCGCGCGCAGTTCGCGGTGCAGGAACGGCGAGGCCTGCAGCTGCGCGCACGGCGGGATGAACTCGTCATCCAGCTCGAAGCCGCCGCTGGAGGTGCGCCGCACGCGTGCCACCGGTACGGTGGCGTAGGCATCGCGCGGCTGATCATCGGTCAGCAGCTTCACCGCCTTGCTGAGGAAGGCCAGTTCGGCTTCCACCGCATCGGTGAACAGGTCCTGGGTGTCACGATTGGCCTGGCGGTAGCGGGCCAGCGCGGTGCCCTCGGCATCGGCGCAGTTGGCGCCGTCATCGCGCAGCAGTGGCAATGCCAGGTAGACCACGGTGGACTGCACGCCCGGCGGCAGATCCTGCAGCGACACCGCATCGGGCAGGCTGTCATGGGCCGGCGCGTCGTAGGTCTCGCCATCGGGAAACACCGCCGAGAGGTCGAGCGGACGCAGCGTGCCGCCGGCAAGTGCATGTGGATCGAAGCGCACCCGGCGCGCACCCCAGGCATAGGGATGCAGCGTCTGCGAAAGGTCCTGCAGCCGCGCTTCGTGATAGGCGTCCTGACGCTGGAAATGCTGGGGGCGCAGGAACAGCCCTTCACCCCAGAGAACCTTCGACATCCTGCTTACATAAGCCACGTTCAATCCTTGGAAATAGCTCAAAAAAATCGCCCTGGTGGGCCGGTTCCGTCATCGTCGCGCTCCGCTGCGACAAAACTCCCCATCCAGTAATGTGAAAATGTGAGTCGCTTCTCACATTTAGCGGCCCGGGGCAAACCTTGCACTGGCGATACTATCGCATCGACGAATTTGGGTGCCAGAATTCCGGCGCGATATTATTTCGCGCCTGCACAACGGATTGATGCAAGACTGCCCGGATCTCCGGAAATGCGCGTCAACAAGGCTTTGCTGTCACTGGTCAGCGCACAGGCATGGACGCCGATGGTGACCCCGTCCTGCGGCAGGGTCTTGCCCTTGGTGTCGAATGCGAGCCGCCAGCGATTCTCGGCCGGGGCGCGGAACAGGGCGACCACGCCAAGCACTGCACTTCCTTCACTCAACTGCTCGGACAATTCCTGCCGGGCACCGGGGGTCAGTACGACTTCGTTGACCGACAGCAGGTCCGCACCCAGGGCCGCCTGCTCGCCAGCCTGGTCCAGGAAGGCGTTGAAGGGGGCCTGTTCGAAGCGCTGCAGACTGCGCAGGTGGTAGATCTTGACCACCGCGGCAGTGGCCCGCTTGTCATTGCCGGCATTGAGGTTGCTGCCGGCATACAGGCGAAGCGGGACGATCGGGGGCGCCTGGGGTTTTTCCTCACGGATGCCGACCGCCTGTAGGGTCTTGTCCATCGCTTTACCCAACTTGCTGTCGCTGGCGCAACCTGCCAGGGAGCCGGACATAATCAGGGAGAAAATCGTGACGGAGATCACGCGGCGGAATCGGAAAAGTTGCGCATTCATGTGCAGTCGGCGGGCTCGGAGTGCGGGGTAAAAGGTGCGCGTATATGCGTTTTTGCTCGCGAATATCACATCGGGATGTGAAGAGTGTGTCTACCGGATTCGCCATATTCTTGACGAAATTCACTATACCGGCGCGTATTCGCGAATGTACACTGCCGCCGACAGGGGCAGGAATCCCGTGTGTTGTATCGGCGGAGATTCGGCTTCCTTTAGGAACTAATTTCGACGAGGGATCACTA
This sequence comes from Stenotrophomonas maltophilia group sp. Smal17, assembly GCF_030237045.1. Taxonomy (NCBI): domain Bacteria; kingdom Pseudomonadati; phylum Pseudomonadota; class Gammaproteobacteria; order Lysobacterales; family Lysobacteraceae; genus Stenotrophomonas; species Stenotrophomonas maltophilia group sp. Smal17. The sequence goes on along the minus strand of NZ_JASJSU010000009.1, from coordinate 73,839 downwards.
TGGAAGTGAAGGCAATGGGGAAGGCTGTATACCGGCCGATGTTCGCGCTGATGATGTTCTCGGGCCTGGCGGCCTGCGCATCGGCACCGAAGAAGGCCGAGGTCGTGCCGTTCGAAACCACGCTGAGCAACGCGGAGGCGCAGGTCACCGCTGGCGGTGCCGATGCCGCGATCAGCGCGTTCGAAGTGGCGGCCAAGGCCGACCCGACGCGCAAGGAGCCGTGGGTGCGCATCGCACAGCTGCAATTCGATCAGGGCCAGTACGCCCGCGCGATCGTCGCGGCGGAAGAGGTGCTTCAGCGCGATCCCAACGATCTGGTGGCTGATGGCGTGATCACCGTTGCCGGTTTCCGCGTTGCCAACCAGTCGCTCACCCGCCTGCAGGGGCGTGGTGCACTGGCGTCGGACACCGCACGCAAGGAAGCACAGACGCTGGCCACCACCCTGCGCAACACCATGGGTGACGCGATTCTCGATCCGACGCCCAAGCCCAAGCCGCGCAGCCGCGCCCGCGCAGGCCGTGCCGTCGCTCCGGCCGCCAACGCGCAGCCCGCCGCCACGCAGCCGGCCAAGCCCGCTGCCCGCTCGAACACCTCCGATCCGTTCCAGAACATCGGCAACTGATCCGGAACCGGCCCCAGTCAGGAGACACTCATGGCCAAGAAGGAAAGCATCCAGAAGCGGCTGCAGAAGATCCGCCCGCCGCGCGTCCAGCTCACCTACGATGTGGAGAAGGGTGACGCGATCGAGCAGAAGGAACTGCCGTTCGTGGTAGGCGTGATGGGCGATTTCAGTGGCAACCCGGAGCAGCCGCTGCCGAAGGTGAAGGATCGCAAGTTCGTCAACGTCGATCTGGACAACTTCGATGAAGTGATGGAAGGCATCGCGCCGCGCGCGGTGTATCGCGTGCCGAACAGGATCAGCGACGAAGGTGGCGAGTTCGGCGTCGAGCTGAAGTTCAATTCGATCGAGGATTTCCGCCCCGAATCGGTGGTGGAGCAGATCGAGCCGTTGCGCCGGTTGCTCGAGTCCCGTACCAAGCTGGCTGATCTTCGCAACAAGCTGGCTGGCAACGAGAAGCTGGAAGACCTGCTGACCGATGTGCTCAACAACACCGAGCAGCTGAAGAAGCTCGGCGTGACCAAGGAGGACTGACCCATGTCAGCTGAAGCCAGCCAGTTGGCCGCCCAGGCCGTCGAAACCGAAGAGGCGGGCCTGCTCGACCAGATCGTCGAGAAGAGCAAGGTCGCCAAGTCCAAGACCGAGCATGATCGCGCCAAGGACATCATCGCCGCCCTGGCGAAGGAAGTCCTCGACGGCACCGTGGTGGTCTCCGACAACCTCAACCTGACCCTTGACGCACGCATCGCCGAGATCGACCGGATCATTTCCGAGCAGCTCAGCGCTGTCATGCACGCCGAGCCTTTCCAGAAGCTGGAAGGCAGCTGGCGGGGCCTGCATTACCTGTGCCAGCAGACCTCCACTGGCCCGAACATGAAGATCAAGGTCTTCAATTCGCCGCAGAAGGACCTGGTCAAGGACTTCAAGTCGGCCATCGACTTCGACCAGAGCGCGCTGTTCAAGAAGGTCTACGAGGAGGAATTCGGCACGTTCGGCGGTGCACCGTTCGGCGCGCTGATCGGTGACTACTTCCTGGGCCGCCAGCCGGAGGACATGTACTTCATCGAGCAGATGTCGCACGTGGCCGCAGCGGCGCATGCGCCGTTCATTTCCGCGGCCGGCGAAGGCATGTTCGGCCTGGAAACGTTCACCGACCTGGGCAAGCCGCGTGACCTGGCCAAGGTGTTCGACACCGTCGAGTACGCCAAGTGGAAGTCGTTCCGCGAGAGCGAGGACAGCCGCTACGTGGGCCTGACCATGCCGCGCTTCCTCGGCCGCCTGCCGTACAACCCGAAGGACGGCACCACGGTCGAGGGGTTCAACTTCGTCGAAGAGATCGAAGCGGCCGACCACAGCAAGTTTCTGTGGTGCAACACCGCCTACGCGATGGGCGCGCGCCTGACCCAGGCGTTCGAGAGCTTCGGCTGGTGCGCGGCCATCCGCGGCGTGGAGGGCGGTGGCCTGGTCGAAGACCTGCCGACCCATACCTTCCGCACCGACGATGGCGAAGTGGCGCTGAAGTGCCCGACCGAAGTGGCGATCACCGATCGTCGTGAAAAAGAACTCAGTGACCTCGGCTTCATGCCGCTGGTGCACTGCAAGAATACCGACTACGCCGCGTTCTTCGGCGCACAGTCGGCACAGAAGCCGAAGAAGTACAACACCGATTCGGCCAATGCCAACGCGATCCTGTCTGCACAGCTGCAGTACATCTTCGCGGTCTCGCGCATCGCCCATTACCTCAAGGCGATGATGCGCGAGAAGATCGGCAGCTTCGCTTCGGCGGGCAACGTCGAGGAATTCCTGAACCGTTGGATTGCCCAGTACGTACTGCTGGACGATAACGCGTCGCAGGAAGCCAAGGCGCAGTTCCCGCTGCGTGAAGCCTCTGTGCAGGTTTCGGAGGTGCCGGGCAAGCCCGGTGTCTACCGCGCGGTGGCCTTCATCAGGCCGCATTTCCAGCTCGATGAGCTGTCTGTTTCGTTGCGTCTGGTCGCCGAACTGCCGGCGTCCGCGAAAAAGTCGTAACGATTTGCTTCAACTGAAGCGTCCAGGGGAGTCCGCTCCCCGGATTGCAGTGACGCTTATTTCAAGAGGGCGTAGCCCCCCTTAACCGCCAGGCCCGCGCCTGGCACATCAAATCTCACGGAAGAACGGAATTTAGGAGACCAGATATGCAGCACGCTTTCCTCTCGATTGACACCATCAAGGGCGAGTCGCACGACGACAAGCACAAGGACTGGATCGAAATCCAGTCGTTCTCGCAGGACCTGTTGCAGCCGCGTTCGGCCACCGCGTCGACCTCCGGCGGCACCACCGCAGCCCGCGTGAACCTGTCCCCGATCGAAATCACCAAGTCGATCGACCTCGCCTCCACGGCCCTCAACCAGGCCGCCTCCAACGGCACCACCTTCCCGAAGGCGCAGATCCAGTTCATGCGCGCCGACAAGGACGGCAACGCGATCAATTACTACACGGTCGAGCTGCTGAACGTGCTGGTCCACCGCGTCACCACCACGGTGGACAAGGAAGGCATGCCCCAGGAAGTTGTTCAGTTGAGCTTCGGCGCCATCAAGTGGACTTACCAGCAGCAGAAGCCGGAAGGCGGAGTTGGTGGCAAGACCGTCGCGCAGTGGAGTGCAACCAAGAACATCCCGAACTACACCGTGTGATGTTGTGTCGCTGCGATGGCGCCTCGTGCGCCATCGCAGTCTGATCGCCGGGCAAGGCCAGGAACGGCCTTGCCTTTGATGCACCGCTGCCGCCCGCACGGATGCCGAACCTGAGTGGATCGACCAATGAAGGGACTCGAACCCAGCCTGCTGGAAAAACTGTTCGACGACGCCCCCAAGCAGACGGGCGCCGGGCCGGTCTTCAAGTCCGTCTCGCTGGAGCAGTACAAGGAATCCATCGCCCGCGACCTGGAGGGGCTGTTGAACTCGCGCGCCGCGTTCCAGGAAGGCGACATGAAGGAATTCCCCAATTGCCGGCAATCGCTGCTGACCTACGGGTTGGCGGACTTTTCCGCGATGAGCCTGGCCAACGCCTACGATCGTGCTGCCATCTGCCGCTCGCTGGAGCAGGCCGTGGCGCGCCATGAGCGCCGCCTGCGCAACGTCAACGTCCATCTGGATGCGGGCAACCAGTTTGCCGGCGGGCTGCATTTCACCATCCATGCGCTGCTCGACCTGGAGCCTGCGCGCGAGCCGGTCAGCTTCGATGCGATGCTGCAACCCTCGACCCTGCAGTACCAGGTCACCCGCGCACGTCGCACGCAGGCCGCCTGATGCAGGACCTGCTGCCTTACTACGAACGCGAGCTGGGCTACCTCCGCCGTTACGGGCGCGAGTTCGCCGAGCGCTACCCGAAGATCGCCGGTCGCCTGCAGCTCTCCGCCGAGGGCAGCCAGGACCCGCATGTCGAGCGCCTGATCGAGGCCTTCGCGCTGCTCAGTGCGCGCGTATCCAAGCGCATCGAGGACGACTATCCCGAGTTCACCGACGCACTGCTGGATGTGCTCTATCCGCACTATCTGCGGCCGTTCCCCTCCTGCTCGATCGCCCATTTCGATACCGAAGGGGTGGCCTCCAAGCTGAGCGCGCCGGTACGCGTGCCGCGTGGAACCGCCGTCCAGAGTCGTCCGGTCCGGGGCGTGCCCTGCGATTTCCGTACGGCCTACGATGTGGTGCTGGCGCCGGTCGGCGTGCAGCAGGTGGTCTATCGCAGCGTCGCCGATGCGCCCATGGCGACGACCCTGCCGGCCGGAACCGGCGGCCAGATCTCGATGGGCTTCCAGCTGCTGTCCGATCAGCTGGGTTTTCACCAGCTGGGTACCGATCGCCTGCGCCTGTTCCTAGATGGCGAGCCGTCGGTACGGGCTGCGCTGCGCGATGCCCTGATGCTTGGCGTGAAGGCGGCCTACGTCGAATCCGATGGCGACGGACGCTGGCGGCGCCTGGACAGCGTGCCGTTGAGCCCGGTCGGGTTCGCCGACGATGAGGCCCTGATCGACTTTCCGGCGCGCTCGCACCCGGCCTATCGGCTGTTGACCGAACTGTTCGCCTATCCCGAGAAATTCGGCTTTGTCGACCTGCACTTGCCGTCGGTGACGGCGGGCGCCAGCCGACGCTTCACCCTTCACCTGGTGCTGCACGCCCAGGGCCAGGACCGGGGCAATGCGATGGTGCTGGAGGAGCTGGGCGCGCATAACGTGCGACTTGGCTGCACGCCCATCGTCAATCTGTTCCGCACCAGCGGCGAGCCGATCCGTGTCACCCATCGTACGGTGAACTACCCGGTGCTGGCGGATGCACGCCGCGCGTTCGCCTATGAAGTGCATTCAATCGACTCGGTGCACCGCATCCGGCAGACGCCGCAGGGCGAGCTGATCCAGGCATTCCGGCCGTTCTATTCGCTGCATCATGGCGAAGACCCCGAGCGCACCGGCCAGTACTGGGTGGCGCGGCGGGACGAAGACATCGCGCGGCAGAGCCCGGGTTTCGAAACCGAGATCAGTTTCGTCGACCTGTCGTTCAATCCGGTACTGCCGCAGACCGATACGGTCAGCCTGGAGCTGACCTGCAGCAATCGCGACCTGCCCAACCAGCTGGCGTTCGGTGTGGCAGGAGGCGACCTGACCATCGAGGGCGGCAGCCCGGCCAAGGCGATCAGCCTGCTGCGCAAGCCGACCAAGCCGCTGCGATTCCGCCATGGCCGCAACGCGCAGTGGCGCCTGATCTCGCACCTGTCGTTGAACCAGCTGTCGCTCACTGCCAGCGGGCTTCCGGCACTGAAGGAGATGCTGCGCCTGTACGACCTGTCCGGCAGCAATGTGTCGGCCCGCCAGATCGACGGAATCCTCGAGCTGCAACAGACGCCGGTGACCACCTGGATGCACGGCCGCCAGTTCGCCTCGGTGGTGCGTGGCCTGGAAATCCGCTTGACCATCAATGAGGCCCATTTCGTGGGAACCGGCGTGGCCGCCTTCGCCCAGGTGATGGACCACTTCTTTGCACTTTACGTGCATGCCAACAGCTTTACCCGACTGGTGCTGGTATCCGGCGACAGCGGAGAGGAGATCGTCCGATGCCCAGCGCGCAGCGGCGAATCGATCCTGGCGTAGCCCAGCAGCTGTTGGCCGAACCACACCGCTTCGAGTTCTTCCAGGCGGTGCGCCTGCTTGAGCAGGTGTTCCAGCGCCAGGGCGTCAAGCCCGGCCAGGCGGTGCCGATGCGCGTGCGCTTCCGCAACTCGCTGTCGCTGGGGTTTCCGGCCACCGAGTTGTCGGCCGAGGGCGAGGTGTATTCGCTCAAGGGTGAGCGGCTGTTGGACCGCGAGGCCGTGGAACAGGCGCTGCATGGTGAGGAACTCGCCGAGGTCCACCTGACGCCGCAGTTCATGGGCTTGCTGGGGACGGCCGGTGCATTGCCCCTGCACTACACCGAAACCCTGCAGCTGCGCGAGCTCTACCAGCGTGACCGGACTGCACGGGCGTTCCTGGACATCTTCTCCACCCGTGCGGTGTCACTGCATTACGCTGCCTGGAAGAAACATCGCCTGGCGCTGCAGTACGAGCTGGATCGCCGTGAGCGCTTCCTGCCGCTGGTGCTGTCGTTGCTGGGCATGGGCATGAGCGAGCTGCGCGACCGCCTGCACGAGGGCGACGGCGAGATCTTTGACCAGGCGGTGGCCTATTACGCCGGCGCGGTGCGGCAACGACCGGTCTCGGCGGCGCTGATGCAGCGCGTGCTGTCGGACTATTTCCAGGTGCCGCTGCACCTGGAGCAGTTCGTGGGCGCGTGGTACCGGGTGCCGCCGGGGCAGGCGACCCGCCTGGGCCAAGCCAACGCGGTGCTGGGCGCCAGCGCGCTGGCCGGAGATCGGGTGTGGCAGCGCGACCTGCGCCTGCGCCTGCGTATCGGGCCGCTGCGCCGCGACCAGTTCGATGCGTTCCTGCCGGGTGGCAGTGCCGCCGAAGCGTTGTCCAAATGGCTGTCGCTGCTGACCGGCGGCATTCTTGAGTATGAAGTTCGCCTGGTGCTGCGGGCCGAGGATGTACAGGGCAGCGCACTCGGTAGCGCAGGCAGCGTCCGCCTGGGCTGGGACAGCTACCTGTGCACCCGGCCGCAGGATACCTCGCGTGAGGACACCACCTATGGCATCCACACATTGCAATGACACTGCGCCGATGGCGTCCGCGCCATCGGCTCCCGAACGGTTCCAGCAAGGAGTGCGCGTTTCCGCATGAGCATCAACCTCAAGACCCTGATCAGCAAACTGGACGACACCTGCCGGCAGGCCGCCGAACGGGCGGCGAACCTGTGCATGGCACGCGGCAACTACGAGGTGGACCTGGAACACCTGTTCCTGGCCCTGCTGGAACAGCCGCAGAGCGATTTCGTGTTGATCGCACGGCGCAGCGGCATCCTGCCGGAGTCGCTGGAACGCGATCTCAACGACGAGATCAGCCAGTTCAAGACCGGCAACAGCCGCACTCCGGTGTTCTCCCAGCACATTCCCAAGCTGTTCGAGCATGCCTGGCTGATCGCCTCGCTTGACTCGGAAACCACCCGCATCCGCAGCGGCCATCTGCTGCTGGCCCTGCTGACCGAACCCGACCTGGCGCAGCTGGCTTACCGGGGCTCCAAGCTCTTCGTGCGCTTCAAGCGCGACGAGCTCAAGCACGACTTCGCCAAGCTCACCGAAGGCTCGCAGGAAGCGGTGCAGACCGTGCGCTTCGCTGATGCCTCGGCCGGCGGTGAAGCGGGCGAGGACGAGGGTGCGGTGCCGGGCGAGGCCAAGGGCGGCCTGTCCAAGACGCCCGCCCTGGACCAGTTCACCACCAACCTGACCCAGCGGGCGCGCGATGGAAAAATCGACCCGGTGATCGGCCGCGATGGCGAGATCCGCCAGGTGATCGACATCCTGATGCGCCGTCGCCAGAACAATCCGATCCTTACCGGCGAGGCCGGCGTCGGCAAGACCGCCGTAGTCGAGGGGCTGGCCCGCCGCATCGCCGACAAGGACGTGCCGGACGTGCTGCAGGGGGTGGAGCTGCACACCTTGGACATGGGCCTGCTGCAGGCTGGCGCCAGCGTCAAGGGCGAATTCGAGAACCGCCTGAAGAACGTGATTGACGAGGTCAAGAAGAGCCCGCATCCGATCATCCTGTTCATCGACGAAGCGCACACCATGATCGGTGCCGGCGGTACCGCCGGCCAGAACGATGCAGCCAACCTGCTGAAGCCGGCACTGGCTCGCGGCGAGCTGCGCACCATCGCCGCCACCACCTGGGGCGAGTACAAGAAGTACTTCGAGAAGGACGCCGCGCTGGCGCGCCGCTTCCAGGTGGTGAAGGTCGAGGAACCGAGCGAGGCGCTGGCTGCGGCGATGCTGCGTGGCATGGTCGGGCTGATGGAGGCGCACTTCAACATCCGCGTGCTGGATGAGGCGGTGACCGAAGCAGTGCGCCTGTCGCACCGCTACATCAGCGGCCGCCAGCTGCCGGACAAGGCAGTCAGCGTGCTCGACACCGCCTGTGCGAAGGTCGCGCTGGGGCAGAGCGCCACTCCGGCGATCATCGAAGACACCCGCAAGCATCTGGACCGGCTGCAGGCGGAGATTTCCGCACTTCAGCGCGAGACGGCCGGTGGCAGCGACCAGCATGGCGAACGCCTGGCCGAGCTGCATGCACAACAGGCCGAAGCGCAGGCCGTGCTGGCCAGCAACGAAGAGCGCCTCGGCCGCGAACGTGACCTGGCCGGCCGCATCGCCGTACTGCGCCAGCAGATGGAGCAGGGCGAGGCTGCATCGGGCGATCCCGAGCCGTCCAGCGACGACAACGAAGGCGATGTTGCCGTGGCCAAGCCGGCTGCCAAGCGCGGCAAGGCCAAGGCCGAACTCTCGCCGCAGCATGCCGAGCTGGCGCGGTTGCAGGCCGAGCTGCGTGAGCTGCAGGGCGAAACCCCGATGGTGCCGTTGCAGGTCGACGGCACCGTGGTGGCCGAAATCGTCTCGGCCTGGACCGGCGTGCCGCTGGGTCGCATGGTCAAGGACGAAATCCGCACTGTGCGTACGCTGGGCAATCTGTTGGTCCAGCGCGTCATCGGCCAGGACCATGCACTGGATGCGATCGCCCAGCGCGTGCGCACCGCGACCGCCAAGCTGGAAGACCCGAACAAGCCGCGTGGCGTGTTCATGTTCGTCGGCCCGTCCGGTGTCGGCAAGACCGAGACCGCGCTGGCCCTGGCCGACATCCTGTATGGCGGCGAGCGCAAGCTGGTCACCATCAACATGAGCGAGTACCAGGAAGCGCACAGCGTGTCCGGCCTGAAAGGCTCGCCGCCGGGCTACGTGGGTTACGGCGAAGGCGGCGTGCTGACCGAAGCCGTGCGCCGCAACCCGTACAGCGTGGTGCTGCTGGATGAAGTCGAGAAGGCCCATCCGGACGTGCTGGAAATGTTCTTCCAGGTGTTCGACAAGGGCATGATGGATGATGCCGAAGGCCGTGAGATCGACTTCCGCAACACGCTCATCATCCTTACCTCCAACATCGGTTCCTCGCAGATCATGCAGGCCTGCCTGAACAAGCCGGCCGAAGAGATCCCCGGCGCGGAGGCATTGTCCGACGCGCTGCGCCCGGTACTGATGCGCACCTTCAAGCCGGCCTTCCTCGGTCGCCTGAAGGTGGTGCCGTATTACCCCATCAACGATGACGTGCTGGCGCAGATCATCACGCTCAAGCTCGGCCGCATCCGCGACCGCGTCATCGCCAATCACAAGGCCACCTTCAGCTGGGACGACAGCCTGGTGGAGGCCGTGCTTGCACGTTGCACCGAAGTGGACTCGGGTGCGCGCAACGTTGACCACATCCTCAATGGAACCCTGCTGCCGGAAATCGCCGAGAGCGTGCTGGCGGCAATGGCCGAAGGAAACCGGATCAACGCCATTAAGGTCACCGCCGGCAAGAAGGGTGACTTCAAATACAAAGTGTCATGACACTGAGCAGAAGGAGAACGCTGATGGAATTCTATGGATTTGACCGCGAAGCGGCCCTCAACCACTGCGACAGCCTGGAACTGGGGCTGGGCCGTGAACTGGACCGCGTGCGTGCCTGGAACCGGCTGCGCCCGGAGCATGTGATCGAGCTGCTGGACACGGCCGTGCCCGCCGCCCGCCAGGATGCCCGCAACGTCGCCGCGCAGATCAGCCGGGGTTCGTGGCGCATCCACATGGATGCCCCGGTGGTTGGCAAGCCGCAGCTGGTGAGCAACGTACGCGAACTGCAGATCACCGCCGGCGGCCGCGATTACCGCCTGAAGATCAGCGAGGGCGTGCGCCTGCAGCTGGAAGAGATCGTCCAGGCGGCCTGATGGCCGTGCGTGCCTGCGCCCCGGTCGGGACGCAGGCCGCGCGGGCGCGGGAAGCGGAGTACACCGATGCGCATGCCGCATGCAGACCACCTTGAGGTACGGGAAGTAGGGGAAGCACCATGGATCTGGTAAACAACCTGCGGGCCGCGCTGGCCGGCCCTTCGCACGCCCAGCGCTTCCTGCGGCTGCACACGTCGCTGGGGAGCGATGTGCTGGTGGCCGAAACCCTCGATGGCGTCGAGCAGATCGACGGCATGGGTTTCCAGTGGACGATCACCGCCCTGTCGTTGGACGCCGGCCTGCAGCTGGCGCCGTTGATCGGGCAGGGTGCGCTGCTGCAGCTGCAGCAGGCCGATGGCAGCCTGCGCCCGTTGCACGGTCGCATCACCGCCGCCGAACGGCTGGGCAGCAATGGCGGCCTGGCGCGCTATCGGCTGCGCCTGCAGCCGTGGCTGGCGTTCCTGTCGCAGCGGGTGGACAGCTACGTCTTCCACGACAAGACCGTGGTCGAGATTGTCGAGGACCTGTTTGCCGACTACAGCGGGCTGGCACCGGCCTGGCGCTGGTCGCTGGGTGACGCCAGCCAGTACGCGCGGCGCAGCCTGACCACGCAGTACCAGGAAAGCGATCTTGCCTTCGTCCAGCGCCTGCTGGCCGAGGAGGGCATCTATTACTGGTTCGAGCATGCCGGCGAGCCCGGCGGCGCGGACTTCGGCACGCACACCCTGGTGCTGGCCGACCACAGCGACGACACCACCGAACTGGGCCGCGTGCGCTTCCATCGCCGCGACGAGAGCGAGCGCAGCGACAGCGTGCAGCAGTGGTCCACCGCGCACCGCTGGCGGCCGGGCAAGGTCGAACGTACGACCTGGGACTACCGCACCCTGGAGCGTCGCCAGGCCAGCGCCGAGGCCGAGCAGGGCAACGACCTGGGCATTGTCGACCGTGATACCTGCGGCCCGTATGGCTGGCAGGACAACGCACGCGGCCAGCGCCGCGCGCAGCAGCATCTGGACGCGCTGCGCGTGCGCACCCATACCATCGACGGCGCCGGCCAATGGCGGGCATTGGCACCGGGCGCGCGCTTTGGCCTGTCGCAGCATCCGCAGGTGGGCGAGGACGCACAGTTCCTGTGCCTGTCGGTGCTGCACCAGGCGCGCAACAACCTCGATGCCGACGTGTTCGACGCTCTGGAACAGACCCTGGGTCCGTCCAGCGTGGCGGTGCCGGCGCTGCCGGATGCGCTGTCCGGGCTGGCCTACGGCCAGGCGCCGGGCGAGGTGTCCACCGCCTTCTACGATAACCGCTTCGTCGCCATCCCCGCCGAAGTGAACTACCGGCCGCAGACCGAGGACGGCCACGGCGCGCACCTGCATCCGCGGCCGACCATCACCGGCACGCTCAGCGCGATCGTGGTCAGCGACGGCGACCCGTTGCTGTCCGACCGCGACCATCGCATCAAGGTGCAGTTCCCGTGGCAGCGCGGCGGCAACGCCAGCAGCGGCCTGGCCCATCCCGGCGGCGACGACAACGCACCGGCCAACGGAGGCGCCTGGACCTGGGTGCGGGTGATGACCCCGTGGGCCGGCGACAACTGGGGCGGGGTGGTGCTGCCGCGGCGTGGGCAGGAAGTGCTGGTGGCGTTCCTGGAAGGCGATATCGACCGCCCGGTGGTGGTCGGTGCGGTCTACAACGGCCGTGGCCAGCAGGACGCACAGCACAACCAGATCAACGGCGGGGGCGCCACCGCCACCGGCAACGCCGCCGCCTGGTTCGAGGGCAATGACCACGCGGCGGTGTACACCGGTTTCAAGAGCCAGGCGCTGGCCGACAGCCAGGGCGGCACCGGCGGCTACCAGCAGCTGCGCTTCGACGACACGCCCGGGCAGGGCCGCGCGCAGCTGTCCACCACCCAGCACGAGACCACGCTGACCCTGGGCCACCTCAAGGGCGGCCAGGACAATGTGCGCGAAGGCGAGCGGGGTTTCGGCGTGGAGCTGTCCACCCAGGCACAGGGCGCGCTGCGTGCCGGACGCGGCCTGCTGCTGACCACCGAGCAGGGCTCGCCGCAGATGGCCGCGCCGCAGGCATTGAGCCAGCTGCAGGAAAGCCAGCAGCTGCTGCAGCAGCTGGCCGAATCGGCCGCCAACCAGCAGGCGCAGCTGCCCGGCGAGCCGACCGAGCTGCCGGTGGACACCACCCTGACCGAGCTGCAGGAGACGCTGCGCGCCACCTACAGCGGCAGTGCCGCCGGCAGCATCGCCGGCGGCGATGGCGAGGCACCGGGCTGGAGCGCGCCCGTGCTGCTGGGCAGCGGTGTGGCCGGCGTGCTGAGCCTGACCCCGGCCGACCAGGTCTGGGTCAGTGGCACCCACACCACGCTGGCCAGTGGCGTGGCACTGAACTGGATGACGCAGGGCTCGCTGACGATGGCGGTGGCCGGCGGTCTGGTGATGTACACCGCCGGCGTGCAGCCCAGCGGTGAAAGCCCGAACCAGGAGCGCGGCATCGCGTTGCACGCCGCGCAAGGCAAGGTGAGCGCGCGTGCGCACAAGAACCAGATGATCGTGGCGGCCAAGACCCAGGTGCGCATCGCCAGTACTGAAGCGGACGTGCAGCTGTCGGCGCCGAGCAAGCATCTGCTGGCGACGGCGGCCGGTGCCTATATCCGGATCGAGGGCGACAACATCGAACTGGGCGCGCCGGGAAAAGTGGAGTTCAAGGCCAGCCAGCGGGATTGGGTGGGGCCAGCGAGTGTCAACGCACCGCTGGTACTTCCTAATCCAGCTGACGCCTACAAGCTCAAGTACGTGCTTCGCGATTTCGCGGGACAGCCGATGCCGAACTCACCGTATGTGCTTGTGATGCCCGATGGCAGTGCACGGGAAGGTACCACCAATGCGCAGGGTGAAACCGAGCAGGTGGTGACCAAGGGCCCGCAGAACATCCATCTCTTCGTCGGCGACGGTGAAACCAAGCACGAAGGCTATTACCTCAACGACGAAGCGTAAGCGCGCAGACCGTTACGGCGCGACAAGGAAGACACCATGGCAACTGGAAATTTCAGACTCTATTACCTGGCTGACAACGGCCAGCAGCGTCCTGCCGCGAAGGTCCGCTACCGGATCCTGCAGCTGCCTGATCGCAACGAGGTCGTCAATGGAACAACCGACGCACAGGGCCTCACGAAGTTCGTGAATACCACGCCGAATCCGTTGCAGAACCCGTTGGACAAAGGTGTCAAGCCTGCTACGCAGGCACCGTTCCTTCCGCCCTCAACAATACGATTCCAACTGGAAGTCTGGGACTTCGACCAGCGCAAGTGGGCGCAACCGGACTTCGCTGGCCGCCAGAAGAAGGCGGTCTCGCACGACATCGAGCTTCAGCTCAACAGCACCATCATGACGATGGCACCGATCCAGTGCGCGCTTGAACTGCAGCCCTATTTCCGGGTGAAGTTCCAGATGCAGGCTGACCAGAAGGCGCTACCCAATGCCCCTTACCTTGCCTATGCGGTGGATGCAAAGGGACGCGAAGTTGCTGGCAACGACGCGGCGGGCCGGCCAATCAAAGGAAATACCGACAAGAACGGCATGACGCCGCGCATTACCTGCAACGGGCGTCGTCGCTTCAATTTCAATCTGCCGGGAAGCAAGGTCGGCCGCAACACTGACATGCTGGAGCCATTGATCAAGGGACAGTCCACCACGCTATATGTGCTTGGCATGAAGAGCCAAGTAGCCATGAGCGAGTCTGGGCAGGGGCGGACAGCCAGAGTCGACGGCAAGATCAGCGCGCCCGCAGTGCTCAACGCCGAGGCACGCGAGCTGCTGTTGCTGACGCCGGATGTCTGGAACGAGTTCGAAGAACTCAGCGGCATGATCGAGAATACGATGGCCGGTCTGCACCGATCCAGGGCGAATCTTGACAATGCGTTGCAGGGGCGCGATGCCGAAGCAGTAGCCGCCGCCGAAAAGGCGTTGGGTATTGCTGAAGACAATGTGGCGAAGATGCTGAATGACAACTTCTCGAAGCTGACAGACTTGAAGGAGGTTGTCACCTTCGAGACCTACGACAAGGGCAGGCACGCAGGCAACGGAAGTCTGGCTGATCGTTCCGGCCTACGCCGTCGCTACATTCCCGCCAAGAAGTACGAGGAACTAAAGAAGCGGCGGATCATGGGTATTCCCACAGCGGTGAACACCTCTGTCGGCACCAAGGTCAAAGGTGGTCCGGTCAGTGGCTCCAGCGAGGGCAAGCACGAGGTGACCGGCACCAAGCCATTCGACGCGGCGGACTTCAAGAAGTCAATCCGTTCCATCACGCTGCAGGCGAAAGCCGAGACAAAGATGGATCCGTTCGTCTTCGACATCATCGACGCCGGCGGCAACGAGTTCGTGGAGCACGTCCAGAAAAGCGATTCATATGAAGTTGCGAGCGCTTCGCAGTGGCTGCGTTTTGTTGCGGGCGCAGGCGCCAGCAGCGCTGCTACGTGGAATCCTTCAAAGGGAGTTGCGGCAGCGAAGGCTGAGGCCAATGCCTCTGCCAAGTTGATTCTGTTTGAGGGGAAATGGACGCACAGCTACTCCGTTCCAAGCATCAAGGGATGGCAGATGCAGTTCGGGGATGTCGATCTTGGAGCGATCGTTTTTGTACTGGCCTGTGAGCTGTACGGGTTCGTTGGCGCCAAGGGCACGCTCGCCGGCTCTGCTGAAATCAAATACGTAGGCAAGAAGCCCGTTGCTACCGCCCAACAGCGTGACCGTTCGCAATCGCTCGCCGAGAATTTTGACAGCCAGCGGGGGCTGCCGCGCGCGCAGCTTGATCCAGCCCGGGTGCGCATGCTGGGCATGAATGAATCGGCTCCGAAGGGGAGCGGAGCGGGTGTTCAGCTGACCGCTGAGGTTTTCGCAGGCGTGGAGGGGGGGATCACGCCTTCTGGTGATCTGCGCTGGTTGCCGCCAGATCGCAAGGAACCTGTGAGCTTCGCCAAGATTGCATTGGATGTGGCAGTCAATGCGGGCGCAGGCGCAAGCGCGCAACTCAACATTTACTTCAACAGCGGGAAGTTCCGCATTCGTGCATCTGCACGACTCTGCTGGGGTGTAGGCGCAAAGGGGGCAGTGGATTTCGCCGTGGACGCAGGTGGCATGCAGGAATTCGTGAAATGGGTGTTCTACCAGTTGGCCCACTCCGGATTCATCAAGCTTACCTATATCGCGCAGGACGCATTCAACGTTCTCTCCAAGTTGTTGTTCATGGTCGTTGCAGAGGATAGCCCGATGGGGGTACTCCTCTCCGAGAACATTGCTGCTGTCAATTTTGAGTTCAACGCACTTCAGAATCGTCTAAAGAAGGCAGCTGCCCGAGATGCTCTGGTCAACCGGATCAATAGTAAGCCTGACTGGCTGATCTACGCGACGCCAGAAGCCAGGGGCATGCTGCTGTACGCCGTGACTCGACACTATCCCGAATCACATGCGCGCAATCTTCCCGAGTTCTCTCCGGGTTGGGGCGACATCGAGATCCACGCGCTGCCAGGGCACAAGCAGGCTGTGCTGAACATTCTGCAGCCGGTCACATCCAGGCCGGAGTGGATGAATGTCATGCAGCACATGACTATCGATGGCGCGCGTCGACCCGATGCAGGGAAAGCGGAAGGCGATGTGGTGCGCTTCCTCGATTACGGCTACTCGTTGAACAACGATCTCCCGAGCGTGTTCGGAACGATGAACAAGCACTCCCGCGACAAGGTTGGAGATGTGGGGAATTCCTATCTTCAATCATTTCTTGAGAAGCGGTCCAAGTTGCTCAATGAATTCCCGAAGGGCTATGAGGTAGCCCAGATCATGATGATCGACGACCCAGTTCAGCTGGCAGCTCTGGACGGTAGTGAAGCGCCTACTTTCGCAATGATGGATCCGCCGGGGCTATGGCTTGATCGAGATGATAAAACGATGATGGCCTGATACCTGAGGGAGTACGTCTCGCGTACTCCCTCCGATGGAGCATGCTCAATCGCGAACGACACATCGGAACCCGTATCCATAGTTCTGATTGGCCTGAATGTCCCTTCCTTTTGGATCCTTCCGCTTCGCCGCATCAGGCGCACGGGATGTACGTGCGAACGTCATCGACACAAGTGCGAGCGAGTCCCCTCCTTGATTTGTGCTGCTGCGAATGACCTTTTCACTCCCCTTCTTTGGCCCTTGCGGATCGCGTAGGTCCTCGCCGGTATAGCTGGCCTCATACCAGTCCTGAACCCATTCATGGCCGTGATCGATCATGTCGTAGAGCCCGGCGGGATTGGGTGGATATCTGCCCAGAGCAACGCCACTTCCGTCCATATTCTGATCGAAGCTGGCTACATTTCGACCATCGTCGATCTGACCATTGTCAGTCGCGTAAATCACCATCTTCCCGCCTGAGCGTGCGGCATACTCCCATTCTGCCTCGGTCGGAAGTGTGGCTCGCTTACCAGTCGTGCTTCCCAACCAAGCGCAGAACTCTTGCGCCTGAGTCCAGCTCACCCCCGCTGACGCCTTTACATCCTTTCGATAGAGGCCTGCATCGATATCGGAGGTGCCGATTCGGGGGCGTCCGGTGCTATCGGAGAATGCATCGTACTGTTCAACCGATATCTTGTGAGCAGTTATCGCGAAGTCACTCAGCGTGACCTTGCGAAGAACATCGTCGTTGGTCTCGCCGCTGTAAGGAAGCTTGTCGACATTGTGCACTGGGCCAAAGTCACCCATCAGAAAGGTTCCACCCTTCATCCGAATCAGATCCTGGGTGATCTGCTGCTGAAGGCTTGCGCTTGCGTCAGCGCTCCCTTGGACTTGGGGAGCGCTATTGGCGGATTTGCCAGCGCATGCGCTAGGGGCAAGGGGAAGGAGGGCGAGAATCGTAATGGGCCACAGTCGATAACTACGCACATTCAGCTCCTTCTTTGAGTCGCCAGATTCTAGCAGCGTCGGCGGAATCATTGAGTGAACCCATGCTCAGCCTTCATTGCCGAGCTTTGATCAATAGCGGGTTCTGGGACGAACCTGTGGAGAGCGCCGCGTCATGTGTAGGGTAGCGCAAGTCATCGGCCTGCATTGAGCCGCCCAACTCCGGCGAGCCTCGGAGGCGATCCCATAGCCCCGCTAGCGGCGGTGCCCAGACCTCGTGGCGGGACTCGGCACCGCATGTCAGCAAAAGCCGAGAGGCGTACCTCCGCGATGGCAAGGAAGGAATGTGCTGCCGCTAGAACTGGATCACCGTCCTCGGTATGACATTCGCCCTCAACACAGTCGGCAGGTTCGAGTAGGGTAGTCATGCAGATCGGGGCTCGGCTGGTGGAACTGGGCTGCCCGACTTAAGGTTGAAGATGTGGGGAATTCCTATCTGCAATCGTTCCTTGAGAAGCGCTCGAAGCTTCTCAAGGAATTCCCGAAAGGATATGAAGTAGCCCAGATCATGACGATCGACGACCCGCTCCAACTGGCTGCGCTCGACGGCCTGAGGCACCGACGTTCGCCATGATGGACCCGCCAGGGCTCTGGCTGAACCGGGACGATCAAGCCATGCTTGCGTGAACAGTGGAGGGCGGCAGCAATTTGCCGCCATTCTGATATGTCCGATGGGAGGGCTTAACCCTCAGTACCGAACGGCGCAGCGGAATCCGTGGCTCCCGTTCTGGTTGGAATCAATCTCACTCCCATCGGTGTCCTTAAACTTCGGAGGATTCGGCGGGCGGTGATCACGCGCAAAAGTCATTGAGGTGTGTACGAGAGAATCGCCGCCGCGTTTGCTGCTTCCGCGCAGGACCTTCTCGATGCCATTTTGGGGGCCTGTAGGATTGCGGGCGTCACCCCCGGAGTAATTCTCCTCATACCAGTCCTGTACCCATTCGAAGCCATGGTCCGTCATGTCGTAAAGTCCAGCAGGATTGGGAGGGAACTTGCCCAAGGCAGTTCCGCTACCGTCATCGTACTGGGAGTAGCTCGCTACATTGCGACCATCATCGATACTCCCTGTGTCGGTCGCAAATACCACCATTTTGCCGCCCGATCGCGCCGCGAATTCCCACTGCGCCTCGGTTGGGAGCGTGAGCTTCCGACCTGACCCCTTTCCGGCCCACGTGCAGAAGTCCAGGGCGTCCTGCCACTTCACTCCGGCAGCGGCCTTGGGATCGGCACGATAAAGCGTCGAGTCAATCTTCGAAGTGCCTACCCTCGGGCGACCAGTAGCGTCCGTGAAAGCATCAAAATCCTCAATCGACACTTTGTGGGCCATGATCGAAAAGCCGTCCAGCGTGATCTTTCGAAGCACGTCATCGTTCATGGCTCCGCTGTAGGGCAGCCTGTCCTCGTTGTGCACGGGGCCAAAATCACCCATCAGGAACGAGCCTCCCTTGATCGGTACCAGGTCAGATACGACCTTTTGTTGCGTAGCTGTACCGGGGCCGCGCTTCGCTTCGGACGGGGAATCTTCCGCCTTGGCACATGCGGATGTAGTGAGCAACAGAATGGCTAATAGAGCTGCAGTCCGGGGCGAGAGCGTGGACATCGGGGACTTCCTTGGCCGAATGTTGCATGCTATCGCGCTCGCCCAGCCAGTGCATCCCGATCGAGCGGAGTGCACAATCACGTGGGCCCGTCGGTGGCGACACTGGCCGCCCAGTAATCGCATGGCATGTCATGCTCGGCAACGCTGCGGGAAAGGGAGATTGGATGTACACCGGATGGATGCGCGATTTTCCCGTGGGACGTCCACTTTCTCCACAGGAGAGGGCATCGCGTTTCAATGTACATGCCGCTCAATCCGTGGCTCCCGCCGAACACGCCTGCCTGGTCCGCTTCAATTCGACCTGCATCGAGCTGATCGATCGCCGCTTTCGTCTGCGGGGAATGGTGTCGACCACGGTAGTCCTGCTTGGCACGCTGGGGCTGTTCCTGCTCGGCTTCTTCCTGCTCTTCACTCTGGTCATCCCCAATCTGGAGGGGGACATATGGGACTGGGTGATGTACGGCATGGTGGGGGCGTGCGTGGTCGGCGCCCCCGCACTGTTCTGGCATATCACTCTCCGATACGAGTTCTTCACCTACGTCTGGTACCCGACGAGATTCAACCGGCGCAACCGGAAGGTCTACTTCTTCATGGGCGGGAAGGAGGGCGCGGTATCCGTCCCATGGGATGAGGCCGTCTTCTACATCGGGCGAGGAACCAGCGAGGAGTTCCTGCGTGACCTGCGGTGCAGTGTCGTTGAGGATCATGTCGTCAAGCGGACCTTCGCTGTCGGTCACTACTTCGATGACGAGTTGAAAATACGTGGCATCTGGGAGTTTGTCCGTCGCTACATGGAAGCAGGGCCTGCCGAGGTGGTCGACACCATCGACGGTCGGCAGATGAACCTGTCGGTCAAGCCTTCCCTGCGCAACTGCTATCTGTTCGTGGTCGCCAGCCTTGGACCGGCCATGCTGAGTGCCCGGTTCATGCTTATGCCACTGCTGCTGCCCTTGGTGCTCTGCCGGTGGCTGGTCCTGAAGTCCTGCCGTGTGCCAGTGTGGCCGCAATGGGTGCAGGATGAGTGCGAGATCGACGCGAATGACCCTCTGAGGCTGGCCGAGCCTGAGGTCATGGCGCAGTCGGAGTGGGATCGTCGTTCAACTCGATCAGGATAACGCCGCAGATGAGTCAGTTCGCCGGCTGGCTTGCCCAGCGCTATCGCAACAACCGCTTCTTGACCGGCTATGAAGTCGCTGCCGACGTTCGAAACTTTGATGCGTCAGCGTTGATGCCGCTGGATAAAGGAGTTGTCTACCTCGGCGATAACTGCATCGAGTACATTGATCGGCACTTCCTCTATCGCGGATGGGCAGTGATGTGGGGCTTTGTGGTTATCAGTCTCGTACTACTGTTTGTGTCCGCAATCGCGCACGCGACGGTTACGATGCAGGCGGAAGGGAAAAGCGTCAGTCCGGAGATGGCCGTCACTGTCGCAGTGCTGGGCGTTCTGCTGCTGGGCCTGGTCGCATTCGTCTACTGGATGCTGCTTGGAAGAGACATCTTCAGGCATCAGTACTACCCCATCCGCTTTGATCGAACCACGCACCAGGTGCATGTCTTCACAGGCGGACGCAACAGGGTGATTTCAGCGGCCTGGTCGGATATCCGCTTCATCATTGGCAGGGACAAGCCCGCTGGGCCCGGTGAAGACTACACCTACGATCTCAGGGGCTTGGTGATGCGCGGCGACCAGGTCGTGCACACCTTTGCGGTAGGCTCGGATTGCGGTTCGAACCCCGCCGTCGTGCTCGCGCACTGGGAAATGATCCGGCGCTTCATGGAGCAGGGTCGTTCCGCGCTTCCGTTCCCGCCGTTGCAACTCTACACCTCAGTGGTGCCGAGCTTCCGCAATGCGTTCATCATTCATGTCTCTTCTGCGGGCGCAGGGCTGATGTGGATTGCACTGCCGCTCACCTTGCCCTGGGCGCTGTTCCGCTTCCTTGCGATGAAGCTGTGCCGCAAGCCGGTCTGGCCGGCGGCCGTGACCCGACGCGGAACATCCGAGCCTTCCGGTACGCCGCCGCTGCGTGCGCCGGCCGTATACGGGCGGGTGGATCATGCGGGTGGCCGGGCGGATCAGATGGAGCGATTCTGGAAGGACTCGATAGCCGCTGCGAAGGCCCGCAACGATGAAGTGCGGCAGCAGCTCCTGCAGGCAACGAGCCGGGTCTGACAGAAACTGCGTTCGGCAACGTGTGCGGGCTGGTAGCGGTCTTCGGGTGCAGCAGAGTCGAGCACGGCTCGACTCTACAAAAACGCCTCACATCGCCGGGCAGGCCGGGTCCTTGCCGCTCACCGCTGCGCAGATCCGGCGGCGGCAATCCACGCCCTTCAGCGACGCGGGGCTGGGGCAGGCACGCAGCTGAGCCTGGATGTTCGACTCGGTCGATGCGGACTTCTTGCTGGCCACGCGCTCGAAGGCGGCGCGCTCGTCTTCAGTGCGTTTCCGTTGGTCGGCCTCGATCTGTGCGATCAGGTCGTCCATGCTTTGCGGTTGGGCATTGGCCTTCGTTTTGGCCTTGGCCTTGTCCTCTTCCTTGATGATGCCGAGCAGGGTGCCGAGCAGGTTTTCATCGCCCTTGCTCTTTGCGTCGCTCTGCGTTGCGGCACGCGAAGCGCGTGCGGCAGGCGCAGGACTGCGTGCGGCCGCCCCGCTCGCCGCAGTCGCCGCCGATGGGGCCGCAGCGACCGAAGCGGCATCAGCGGATGCAGGCGCTGTGTCTGCGGCAGGTGCAGGCAGGGCCGGCTCACCGGCGGTGGCCGGCGCATCGACGATCATGGCAGCGCCGTCACGCGGGGCGCCCGCCGGAATGTCCGGGTGCCCGGTGGCATGGGCCGGATCCGGTGTGAGCGAATACTCGCTCGGTTCCGGATAATCACTGCTGCCGGAGAAGCCCCAGGCGGCCAGCCCGGCAATGGCGACGACAACGGCACCGATGCCCAACCATAGCCCCAGGCGCCGATTGCCACCGGCCGACGCGCGCGCAGCACGAGGGGACGCGGTTGCCTGCCGGCCCTCCATGTCTGCCAGAATACGGCCCGAATTCGGGGCCTGGCCCTTCGCCTGCGCTCCCCCTGAGAGCAGACTTGGCCGATTGATTCCGCCATTATTCAAGTGCATCCAGCCCTTGGTTTGACTCGGCATCTGCCGAAGCGAATTTCCGCATTCTTAGTGAAAGGCGGTGGGGCGTCAACCAGATTACGAGTCAAGGAGGACCGGTGTTGCCAATCGTGGTTGCTGCCATTGCCGTTGTCGCACTTGTGGCGGCGGTGTGCTGGGTGTTGCTGTTTCCCGAGACCGTGGAATCGCTGCGCCAGGCACTGTCGCGCCGCTTGGGCGGATTCCGTCGCAAGGCGGGTCGGGTGGGCGATAAAGTCGGTCATGGTGTTACCCGGGTGCGCAGTGGGGTTCGTGAAGAAGCCGGCGCTGCGCACAGTGCCCTTCGGCGGCATTGGCCGATTATGGCGATTGCGGCAGCGGCGCTGCTGATTCCTCCAACTGTGATATTGATCACACGTCAGACGGTGGTGCTCGAAGATTTTCGCGGCGATGATCTGGCGGAGTCGAGTTCGATGGTCGCCCAGCTGCTGCGGGGGGAGCGCCTGACCCCGCCGCCGCCGCCACCACCGGAAGTCTTCACCACCGCCGAGGTGCGCCGCCTGCGGCCTGAAATTGTGACGGCAGACCGCAAGTGGGATCAGATCGATGCCGACCTGCAGCAGCGCGTGCTGGCCATCTATGAGGTGATGCGCCGCCAGTACGGTTACGAGATGGTGCTGATCGAGGGTTACCGCAGTCCGCAGCGGCAGGCCGAGTTGATGGCCGGAGGCAAGGCGACACGTGCCGGCGCCTGGCAGAGCTGCCATCAATATGGGCTGGGCGTGGACAGTGCGCCGATCCGGGATGGCAAGCTGCAGTGGGACATGAACGACGAGTGGACCAAGCGTGGTTACTTCCTGTACGGCGAGCTGGCTGAACAGGCAGGCCTGGACTGGGGTGGAAACTGGCGCAGCATCAAGGATTATGTTCACGTGGAAATGACAGCGCGTTGCCGCGCGGCCCGTGCGGCCAAGCGTGAAGAACTGTCACGCCAAGGGTGATAACCGCATGGCGGTGCTGGTATGGTTACCGCGATGATCTGGGTCGCCGGGGAACAGGGGGCGATGGAGCGCCAGGTCACACAGGATCAAGGAGCATGATGGATGGCACGACCGTTTATCGTCGTCGGTGACAAGCTCAGCCACGGAGGCAGCGTGGTGGCAGGCACCGGCCAGACCGATATCAATGGCAAGGCGGTGGCCCGGGTGGGCGACCGTGCAGTCTGCGCCGTGCATGGCGCAACCTCGATTGTCAGTGGTGACGCAACCGTCGTGATCGATGGTCAGCCGGTGGCGCGCGATGGCGACCGCACGGCGTGCGGAGCGACGCTGATGGCGTCACAGGCCACCACTGGCCTGCGCTGAACGACGCGGTCGACGGGAGCAGCGCATGGAGCACGGCAACTGATGGCGGGATGGCTGGGCAAGGCAGCGTCGGTGGTGATGGTCTTCATCGCCACCTGGGGCGCGACGATTCTTTACTGGCGCAACAGCGGCACGGTACCGACCGGCATGCAGATGCTGGCCTATCTGGGGCTGCTGCCGGTGGGGCTGAGTGGTGCCGGCTTCATGCTGCGCAACGCCGCGCGGCGCGGCGCCGATGTGGCGTTGCAGAAAGCCGGTGAGGATCGTTCCGGCCCGGCCCCGGCCGAACGCGAGAGTGTCGCTGGCGCCCCGTCGGGCGTGCCTGCCGTTGCGTTGCTGGCCGGCCACCTGCGCCTGGGCATGGACCTCGATGCGCAGGCCCTGCTGGCGGCTGCGGCGGCGCCACCGCGCCCGGTGCTCGACGGGCGTTTCCGCGACAACTACAACCTGCCGGTGCGGATGAGCGCAGCACCGGATCTGGACGAATTCGAAGTCCTGCAGGTGCGCCAGGACGGTATCGATACCGCCGCGCACGAACGGCGTGCACTGGCGCTGCTGCGGCCGGTGCTGGAACGCCTGCTGGAGGCCGTCTTCACGGCCCTGCCGGAGATCGAAGCCTCCGAAGAGGTGGTGGTGGCCGGCCTGCGCCGCCGCGATGAGCAGCGCGTTGAGAATATCCTCACCCTTGAATTGCTGGTGCCGGGCAGCTGGTCCGATGGTTTGCGCCCGTGGGTACAGGAGTGGCTGCAGCAACAGGCGCGTAATGCCGGCCTCGATGCGCGCCGCTTCGACGTGCGCATTGCCGTGCTGGATGGCGCGCGCGAGGTGTGGCCGCATGTGCAACGGGTCATCGATGCGCTGGCGTCGTCGCCGACGCCACGCTGGCACCTGCTGTTGGCGGCCGCGTCCAGCATTGATGCCGGCATCGTCTCGGCCTGGCAGTCGGCCGGGGTGCTGGCGACGGCGCAGCGCACCGATGGCCACGTACCCGGTGAAGGCGCAGCGGGCGTGTTGCTGGCCAGCCAGGCTGCTGCACGTGAAGGCGACGCCCGGCTGTGGCGACCCCAGCTGGTCAGTGCCGAGCAGGTCGAGGGGCAGCGCCCGGCAGAACAGCGTCGGCAGCTGGCGGCGCTCGCCACCCAGTGGCATGCATCACTGGCGACCGATGGCGCCCAGGCCCAGTTCGTGCTGCACGACGCTGACCACCGGGGCGACCTGATGGTGGATGCCGCTGCCATCGCTGCCACCCTGGCACCCGATCTCGATTTCAGTCCGCAGAGCCTGGCGCTGGCCATCAGCGCCGGCGAACTGGGCCCGGCGCTGCCGCTGGCCCAGCTGGCGCTGGCCCACGCGCAGCTTCAGCGCCAGAGCGAACCTGTGCTGCTGCTCGGTGTCGCCGACAACCAGCAGCGCCTGTTCGGGCTGGTCGATCCTCTTCCTTCCCCGACGCTGACGGCCGAGGCGCCGTCCGCTCCCTGACCCCTGGATCCCTGCATGAGTTTGAGCAATTTCAGCTACTACCTGCGCGACTACCGTCTGTGGATGGTGATCGGCCTGGTCGGTGCCGCTGCGCTGGCCCACTACGGCGAGGCCGAGGCACGGCAGATCGGCATCTGGGTCGCCATCGTGCTGGCCGGCCTGCTGGTGCTGGCGCTGCTGGTCTGGGTCGTCAAGCGGATGCTTGCCCGGCGCGCCGCCAAGCGCGTGGAGGCGATGGTCAAGGACGAGGCGGACAAGGCGGTAGCCAGCGCGCAGCCGGCACAGCGCGCCGATACCGAAGCGCTGCGTACGCGCATGATGGATGCGGTCAAGCAGATCAAGTCCTCGCGGATGGGGGTGCTGAAGGGCAACGCCGCGCTGTACGAACTGCCCTGGTACGTGATCATCGGCAACCCGGCGGCCGGCAAGAGCACCGCGATCCTCAATTCGGGCCTGCAGTTCCCGTTCGAGGACAACCGCGGCAATGTCGTGCAGGGCATCGGCGGTACCCGTAACTGCGACTGGTACTTCACCACCAACGGCATCGTGCTCGACACCGCCGGCCGTTACTCGGTCAGCGTCGAGGACCGGCTGGAGTGGCTGACCTTCCTCGGCCTGCTGAAGAAGAACCGTCCGCGTGCACCGATCAATGGCGTGATCATCGCCGCCAGCCTGGCCGAGCTGTCCGGCAGCAAGCCGGAGTTCGCCATCGAACTGGCCAAGAACCTGCGCCAGCGCGTGCAGGAAATCACCGAGCGCCTGGAAGTATTCGCGCCGGTGTACGTGCTGTTCACCAAGGCCGACCTGATCGCCGGTTTCAGTGAATTCTTCCGCAACCTCGATCCGGGCGAGCGCGAGCATGTGTGGGGCGCGACGCTGCCGTTCGACGTGCAGCAGCAGGGTGACGCGCTGGCCGCCTTCGACAGCCACTTTGATGAGCTGGCCGAAGGCATCAAGGAAATGAGCCTGACCCACATGGCGATGCAGCGTGGCCGTGAGGTCTCGCCGGGCCTGCTGTCGCTGCCGCTGGAGTTCGTCGGCATCAAGCCGGCGCTGCGCACCTTCATCGCCACCCTGTTCGAAGACAACCCCTACCAGTTCAAGCCGGTGTTCCGCGGCTTCTACTTCTCCAGCGCGCTGCAGGAAGGGCGCTCGGTGCATCACGCCTCCGAGCGCGTCGGCCGCCAGTTCAACCTGGAGCGCGGCTCGAACGTGGACGAGGCGCCGACCGGGCATACCGCGTTCTTCCTGAAGGACCTGTTCCGCAAGGTCATCTTTGCCGACAAGGAACTGGTGCGGCAGTATTCCAGCCCGCACCAGAACCGCCTGCGCTATGGCGTGTTCCTGGGCGCGGTGGGCGTGCTGGCCCTCGCGCTGGGCCTGTGGACGTGGTCGTACACCACCAACGCGCAGCTGGTGGCCAATGCCACGAAGGACCTGGACCAGGCTGTGCGCGTGCAGAAGGACCGCATGGACCTGAAGTCACGTATCGATGCGTTGCTGCTGCTGCAGGACCGCATGGAGCAGCTGGACCGCTATGGCAAGGAAGGGGGCATCACCACCCATCTGGGCCTGTACCAGGGCACGGCCATCCGCGAGAAGCTGCTGCGCGAGTACAACCACGGCATGCAGCAGGTGATGCTGGCGCCGACCGTATCGAACCTGGAGAACTATCTGGGCCAGGTGGTCGCCGAGCGCGACAAGCTGGGGCAGGGCACCAGCAGCGCTGCCGAGAGCGAGGTGCTGTACCAGAACGCGTCGCCGACCAGCACCAACGATGCCTACAACGCGCTCAAGACCTACCTGATGCTGGGCAACCCCAAGTATGTGGAGGGTGCGCACCTGTCGCAGCAGCTGACCCTGTTCTGGCGCACCTGGCTGGAAGCCAACCGCGGGCAGATGAGCCGCGAGGAAATGGTCCGCGCGGCTGAGAAGCTGATGACCTTCTACGTGGCGCAGGCGGGCCAGCCGAGCTGGCCGCAGGTGCAGAACAAGGTCACCCTGGTGTCCGACACGCGCCAGGCACTGGGCCAGGTGATGAAGGGCCAGCCGGCGATGGAGCGCGTGTACGCGCAGATCAAGGCCCGTGCCGGTGCGCGCTTCACCACCACCACGGTCGACAGCCTGATCGGCGTCGAGCGCAACGGCCGCATGATCAATGGCAACTACGCCATTTCCGGTGCGTTCTCGCGCAAGGCGTGGGAAGAGTACGTGCAGGATGCGATCAAGGAAGCGGCCAACACGCAGCTGAGCACCACCGACTGGGTGCTGGGGACCACCGAGCAGAGCGACCTGTCGCTGGCCGGCAGCCCGGAGCACGTCTCGCGCGAGCTGGTGAACCTGTACAAGAACGACTATGCCCGCGAGTGGACCCGGTTCCTGCAGGGCCTGAGCGTGGCGGAGTTCAGCACCTTCGACGAGGCGGTGGCACGCATCAACAAGCTGGGCGATGCCAGCAATTCGCCACTGCGCGTGCTGCTGGAGCGCATCAACGAAGAGACCGTGTGGGACAACCCGCAGGCGCTGGCCCGCTCCAGCAAGGCGCGCAAGGGCTTTGTTGCCTGGTTCCAGCGCACCATCCTGCGCAAGGACCCGGCCGCCGCGGCTGCGGCACAGCCGGTCGGCCCGATCGGCAAGGCGTTCGAGGGCATTGCCCGCTTGACCAGCGAGCGCGGTGACCAGCCGGCCGTGATCACGGCCTACTTCGACACGCTGGCCAAGCTGCGCGCGCGTCTGAACGCGATCAAGAGCCAGGGCGAGATCGGGGTCGCTACCCGCAAGCTGATGCAGGACACCTTCAGCAACGAAGGTTCCGAACTGAGCGTGGGCCTGGCGCTGGTCGATGAGCAGGTGCTGACCGGGCTGGACGAGAAGCAGCGTGAAGCGCTGCGTCCGCTGCTGCTGCGCCCGCTGACCCAGACCTTCGGCACGTTGATCGCGCCGACCGAGAATGAAGTCAACAAGACCTGGAAGGCACAGGTCTATGATCCCTTCAAGGCACGCATCGGCCAGCAGTACCCGTTCAACCTGAACTCCGACGTCGATGCGGCGCCGAGCGACATTGCCGGCATCTTCGGCGCCAGCGGCAGCATCGCGGCCTTCAACAAGGAGGCGCTGGGCACGCTGGTGATCCAGCGCGGTCCGCTGCTTGAGACCCGTCGCTGGGCCGGGCAGGGCGTGAACCTGTCGGCCGAACTGGTGGCCAACTACGGCAACTGGGTGAGTGGTTCGGCGGCCGGTGCGGCGCAGGACACCACGATCTTCGAGATCCTGCCGGCACCGGCGGCCGGCGCGCTGGAATACACCATCGAGATCGACGGCCAGGTGCTGCGCTATCGCAACACGCCACCGCAGTGGACGACCATGCAGTACCCGAACGTCGGCCAGGTGCCGGGCGTGAAGATCACCGCGGTGACCGGCGATGGCAGGACGGTGGAAGTGTTCAGTGCGCCAGGTTCGAACGGCGTCAACCGCTTGATGGGGGCGGGCCAGGTCGAGCGCCTGGATGACTCCAGCCGCATCACCTGGACGGGCAACGGTGTGTCGGTGCCGGTGGAGATGCGCATCGTCCGTCGTGCCGGTGAGGCCGCACAGGGCGGAGGTGACTGGCAGCGCGGGCTGCAGTTGCCCGAACGCGTTGCCGGTGGCGAGCCCGCTGCGCAGGCGGCACCCGCTGCTGCGCCGGCAGCGACGCCGGCTCCGGCCGCTGGAGGCGCCCGATGAGCCGGGTGGTCAGCGCGGGCGTGTCCTATTTCGGCAAGGTCCCCTCGCGCGGCGATTTCGTCCGCGCGGCCGACAACCACCAGCTGCTGGGCTGGCTTGACCGCTGGGCCGGCGAGAGCCTGGAACTGCTGAGCCAGAGCCCGGACTGGAAGCAGCGCTACGACGAAGCGCCCGAGATCCACTATGCCTTCCTCGGTTCGCGCAGCAAGATGGTGCTGTGCGGCCACTTCCTGGCCAGCCGCGACGCGTCCGAGCGGCGCTTCCCGCTGCTGTCGGCGTTGCGCCTGGATGCGCCCGAGCCGTTGCCGTTCATCGGCCGCAGTCCGTTGGCGATGTCCAACGCCTGGTCGGGCCTGGCCAGGCTCGCACGCCAGGCCTACCAGGACAGCGACGCAGCACAGGCGCTGGCACAGCTGGCCGATGCCCGTTTCAGCATCAGCACCGACCCGGGTGACTACAACGGCAGCTTCCAGGATTTCCTCGAGAACACCACGGTGGCCGACCTGGAGCAGCGCCTGCGCGAGTCCGGCCACGGCGACGTGGCGCTGCGCCAGGTGCTGCCCGCGCTGGGCCTGCTGCTGCAGCCGGTGCTCAGTGGCGGCGACGTCAACATCGACAAGGCGCTGGTGTTCCCGCTGGTACGCGATCCGGCCTATCGCCCGCTGGTGGCGGCGTTCTGGCTCGACCTGCTGTCCAGCTTCGTCGCACGCGGCGATTTCGAACTTGCCGTACTGATCCGCAACGACGCTGCGCCAAGCATGATCGTCGGCTTCAACGGCGCTGATCGCCAGGTGCTGCGCGCCGTGCTGGATCCGGCCGAGGCGGGCGACTTCCTGATCCGCATCCAGCATTCGGAGTGGGTGGACGACTACCTGCGCGGCGACTACAACCTCAACCGCTTCGGCAGCTTCCTCGACCGTGACGACCTGGCCCTGGCCACCGCACGCAAGCTGTTCGGCGAGACTTTCCTGGGAACCTGACGATGCGCCTGTGCAAACCTCTCCATCTCATGCTGCCGCTGCTGCTGGTGGCCGCGCCGCTGGCCGCGCAGAACGCGCCGGCAGCGGCCGCCGGCGAGCGTCCGGTGGTCATCGAAGGCGTGGTGCCTGACCAGGCGACCAAGGCCAAGCTGCTCAACAACCTGCGCGCGGTCTATGGCGCGGAGCGGGTGGTCGACCGCATCCAGGTGGAAACCATCGCCACGCCGCCGAACTGGGGCGACTATGTTTCCGGCATGATCAATCCGGGCCTGAAGCGGGTGTCGCCCGGAAAGCTGGAGGTCAATGGCCAGGCGGTGCGCATTACCGGTGAAGTCGGCAACGAAGCCCTGCGCCAGCAGGTTGCCAGTGACCTGAGCCTGGCCAGCAACACCAGTTACACGGTGACAAACGCGCTGAAAGTGGGCTCGCAGCAGAACGTGCTGGACCAGACCCTGGCCAACCGCATCATTGAATTCCAGAGCGGCAGCGCGCGCCTTACGCCGTTCGGCATGGGCATCCTCGACGAGATGGTGGCGAAGATGGCGCAGATGCCGGACAGCCGGTTCCTGATCATCGGCCACACCGACAATGTCGGCCAGCGTGAGTCCAATCTCACGCTCAGCCATGCACGTGCGCTGGCGGTGAAGAACTACATGATGTCCAAGGGCATCCCCGGCAGTCACATGGACGTGCTGGGCAAGGGCCCGGATGAGCCGGTGGCAGACAACACCAGCAACGACGGCCGTGCGCGCAACCGCCGGATCGAGTTCAAGATCCAGTAACCGCGCCCGGGGAGCCGGTCAGGCTCCCCTGCCGTGGCGCGCAGCTCAGTCTTCTGGATTGACGTCCAGCATTTCTTCCATCTGTTCCAGCGTGCCGTGGTCCTTGATGACCCGCTTGAGCCAGACGTGCAGCGGCATCTCGCCCCAGCGCGCTGCCTTTTCCGCCAGATAGGCGACCGGGCTGTGCGGCTCGGTACGGCGGAAGAACTCGGCGACCTGGCGAAGCTGCTGCAAGGCTTCCTTGCGCGAACCCGGCGCACCGGCGGGACCGCGCGAGGGCGCAGCCGGCGTCGTCTCGAACGTGGGTGCGTCTTCGGCGAAATGGCTGTCACTGAACGGGTCTTCCACCGCCCCGGTCTCGCCATCAAGCAACACTCCGGCCTCGCGGGCAAAGCGCAGCACGGTGCGCTGCAGATGCTCAAGCTGTTCGCGTACGGCGCTGAAGCTGGGGCCGTCCAGCCCCAGCCGGTTGTCCACTGCCGCCTGCAGTTCGGCCAGGGCCTGGCTGCAGTCGGGCAGGTCATCCGCCAGCTGGCGGTAGAACCCGTGCTGGGTATCGCGGCGGGCGGCAGTGAGGATGTCCAGGCCGGGCCGGCCGTCATCGTCCTCGCCACTGTTGGCGCGGGCGTGGGCATGCTCGAAATCGGTCAGGCTGAAGCGCCCCTGCGGGGCGACGATGATCGGCACCGCCCGCAGCCACTGCAGCGAATTGGTCAGCAGCCAACTGAGGTTGCCGATGCGTTCTTCGAAGTCGCCGTCCGGAGCCTGAGGATGGACCTCTTCCCAGAAGCGGTCGCACAGCCCGGCGGTGACCCGGTAGCCAGCAGCCAGGCCCTGGAAGCCTTCCAGCTGGGTGGCCGCCTCGCTGAGCCAGCCGGCCAGTCGCAGGTCCTTGGTGCGGGTCTGCAGCAGGCTGTCGGCCTCGCGCAGCACGCTGCTCCAGTCGGCGTACTTGATGTCGGTCTGCCACGCACCCTGGTCCAGGGTCGGGTCGTCGGCACGACGGTTTTCGATGATCCGATCGAATTCCGCCGAGAACGACAGGTCTTCACCGGTCGGGGCGTTTTCCGAAATCGGGGCCAGCAGGGCTTCCTGATCCAGCATGGCAGGTCTCGTTGGGGACTGCGGACGATTCTAGCCTTTGAATGTGAACGCGATTACGGGATCCGGGCAAGTGCCTGTAGCTGAATACGTTATTCCGTCGGTTATGTGACGCAAAGCGCAGTTCGTTGCGCAATAACGCGCCGTGATTTTGACGAACACGCTGTTCTGGTAGATTCGGGAACTGGAAACCGACGCCATTCCGCATGGATCTGGCGTCTTCACTCTGGAAATGGCATGGATCAGCTGAATTACCTGATGACGCAGGTTGCAGGTCTTGGCGATGCGCAGCGCCTGTATCGTCTGCAGTCGGAAGCATTCACGGGATGCACCGTGGAGCGCTGGCGTGGACGTGACGCGCTGGGCGAACACGCATGGACCGAGGTCGAGGTGCTCTGCACTGATGCTGGCCTCGAACTGGGGGCATTGCCTGCCACGCGCGCAACGTTGATCACGCAGCTCGCCGACGGCGGGCAGTGGCAGCGCAGCGGGCTGGTGGCCGACGCCGCGCGGGTCGGGGGCGACGGTGGGCTGGTGCGTTACCGGTTGCACCTGGTGTCGTGGACCTGGTGGCTGCAGCATGCGCGCCACAGCCGCGTGTTCCAGGAGCAAGGCATCCGCGCCATTGTCGATGCGGTGCTTTCCGCACACGCCGACATCGCACGCTGGCGCTGGGCCGAAGGCGTCGACGCCTTCCTGGGTGAGCGTGTGCGCAGCTACTGCGTGCAGTACCGCGAGAGCGATCTGGACTTCCTGCAGCGCTTGCTGGCCGAGGAAGGACTGGGCTGGCGCTTGTATCCGGACGAGGAAGCGCCCTGCGGCAATGGCCTGGAGATCTTTGCCGACAGCGTTGCGCTGCCCGAGGATGCCACCAGCGCCGGGGCCGGCGTGCGCTTCCATCGCAGCGATGCCACTGAAACCAGCGACAGCGTGCAGGCCATCGGCCTGCACCGCAGCCTGGCCAGCACGACGGTCAGCCTGCAGAGCGATGATTATCGCCAGGTGCGTGCACTGTCGGGCCAGTCGCCGATGGAAGGCGGCGGCAGCGGGTCCACCCGCGAGGATTTCGATGCGGTGGGCGCCTATGCCTTCAGCGATGGCGCGGCCGCATCGCGCCAGGCCCGCCTGCAGGCGCAGGCGCGCGAAGCACACAGTCGACGCTGGCAAGGGCACGGTACCGTGCGCGGCCTGCAGTCGGGAAGCTGGCTGCGGTTGCAACAGGCCCCGGGCGGTACACCGCCGGAGCTGCTGCTGGTCGCGGTCGACCATGCCGGCATCAACAACCTGCCCACCGACCTGCGTCGCAGCCTTGACGACGCACTCGGCGTCGCCCCCGGCGACAGCGCAGACGCCGCACTGTGGCAGCAGGCTGAGGCGATTGGCTATGGCAATCGATTTGAGGCGGTGCCGCGCGCCACCCCGTGGCGACCCCAGCTGCTGGATGGCACCGGGGCTCGCCTGAATCCTCGCCCGACGGTGCCCGGGTACCAGACGGCAGTTGTGGTGGCCGGCCAGGGAAGTGACAGCAAGGACCTGCACGCCGACAGCCACGGCCGCGTGCGCGTGCGCTTCCATTTCCAGCAGGGGCAGGGCGAGGGTGCCCATGACAGTGCCTGGTTGCGCGTGGCACAGCGCTACGCCGGACCGGGCGTCGGCAGCCAGTTCCTGCCGCGGATCGGCCAGGAAGTGCTGGTCGGCTTCCTGGATGGTGATATCGATCGGCCGCTGGTGCTGGGGGCGCTGTACAACGGGCGAGGCGAGGCCGGCGTGACGCCGACGCCCGCTGGTGCCAGCAGCGAGGGCGATGTCTCTGCCTACGGCCAGGCCGGTGATGCGCGCCACAGCGCACAGGCCAACCTCAGTGGCGGCCAGGCGCCGGCATGGCACGCAGCAGGCGCGGGCGACCAGGCGCATCGGCAGGGCGGAGCACTATGGGGTATCCGCTCGCGCGAATGGGACGGCGGTGAAGGCAGCAACCACCTGTTGTTCGACGATTCCAACCAGCAGCTGCGTGCGCAGTTGGCGAGCAGCCAGCAGGCGTCGCAGCTGTCGCTGGGTCACCTGCGGCACCAGGCTGACAACTATGTCGGCAGCGTCCGCGGCACCGGCTTCGAGCTGCGCAGCGATGCCTGGGGGGCGGTGCGGGCGACGGCGGGCGTGTGGTTCACCGCCTATGGTCATCGATCAACCGCACCTGCAGGCGAGGCGGTGCAGCCCGCCGCGCTGCTGACCCAGCTGCAGGCCCTGGGCGAGCGCTTCACCCAGGCCGCGCGCACGCATGTAACCAGTCCGTTGGCGATGCAGGAGGGGGCCAAGGCCGCGGCGCGCTCCAGGATGGTGGCCGACAAGTCACCGGTCCCCGGCTTGCTGGCGAGCGTGCGTACCACCACCGGTGGCGACGATTTCGGCGCAGGAAAGGGCAGTGCGGCCGAGCGCGCGTCCGAGGCGGGCCAGGGCAGGGTGCCGCATTCGGGCGACCCGCTCCTGGGGATGGCTGCTCCGCAGGGCGTTGTGCAGGTGGCGGGTCAAGCCATGCACTGGAGCAGCGGCGAAGGCCTGCTGCTGGCCAGTGGCAGTCACAGTGAGGCGATCACGATGGGGCAGGCGCGGCTTCATGCCGGGCAAGCGATCGGAGTGCTGGCATCCGTCGTTGAAGGGGCCGCCGCCGCTCCGACGGCACTTGACGTGGTGGCCGGCAGCGAAACGCTGGACATCCAGGCGCATGCAGACCTGGTCCGCATCCAGTCGCGTGGTGCGCTGCGTGGCGCCAGCGCGCAGGCACCGGTGGAGCTCGCCGCGGCCAACACGATCCACGTCGCGACGTCCGGAGGGGCCAGCCTGACCATTGCCGGCGGCAGCATTACCATTGCTTGCCCCGGCACGATCACCGTGCATGCCGGCAGCAAGTCATTTGTTGGGCCGGCCCAACAGGGCTATCCGCTTCCCCAGTTCCCGCGCAGCAGCTGCAAGAGCTGCATTCTCGACGCGATGCGCCAGGGCACGCCGGGAGTGCTGGTGTGATGAATCGTTATGCGGTGATCGACAGCGCGCAGCGGCCGCATTTCCATGAGCGGCTGGAGCGCCTGGGCGCGCACTATCGCTCGCTGTTCGAGGGCACGGCCGAGGCGAGCCTGCTGGATATCGCTCCCTTGCTGGTGGCCTGGCCGGACACGGCCGTGCACGCCAGGCTGGAAGCGGAGATCCGGCAGATGGGCACGCAGCGGCCAGGAGTGACCCTGCTGTGGAGTGCGCTGGAACTGGACGAGCTCGCCAAGCGGCTGCGGACCTTCCATCTGGTCAAGGTGCCCGAGAAGGGCGGTCGCGAAATGCTGTTGCGCTGGTACGACACGCGCATCCTGCCTGCGCTGCTGGAACTGCTGCTGCCCGCGCAGCGTGCCGCGTTGCTGGAGGGCGTGCAGCGCCTGCAGTACTTCGATCGCTATGGCGATCTGCAGGAATGGCCGCTGGCCGAGGTGGACGATGCCGGCCTGCCTGCACTTCCGCCATTGCGCCTGGACCAGCAGCAGTACACGTGCCTGCTGGATGCGTGCGAACCGGATGTGGCCATCGCCCAGCTCCGCCGGGTCATTCCCGATGAGATGAAGCGGGTGCCTTATCGCGCGCTGTACCCGTTCGTCGTCAAGCATATGCAGGACACGATCGCGCACGGCGTGGACCAGGTGGACGATCACGTGCAGTACCTGTTGCTGGCGCTGTACACCTCAGGCGCCTGCCGGGATCATTCCGCCGTGCGGACCCGGTTTTCTCAGGCAGCCAGTGCCTTTGAGGCTCCGTTCCCGGATTGGGCGTCGGCCTTGCCTGACGATATCTGGTTGATGGGCGTTCCATTGTGGGATGCCCCCACGGCCTTGCCGGTAGAGGAACAACCATGCGTTTGATGCGCACTCAATTGCTGGCGGCCTTGGTTCTACTGCTTCTGCTGCCGGTACTGGCCGCGTGCAAGGGGCGGACAGCCTCCACACCGGTGGCTGTGCTGGGCTACAACCATACCGATGCCTACATCGCGCAGTTCCTTGTGAACGGCGGCAGTGGCGGGTCGGCAGATTCCCACTCGGAAGGCGGAACGGTGTGCTGCGCGATGCTGCCTGATCGATGGACACCGGATATGAAGGTGGAGATCGAATGGACGACGGATCTCGAAACGTTCCAGAAGAAGACTGTTGCAGTTCCAAAGTACGACCAGCTCGGAAACCTGGCGGTCCATTTCCTGCGTAACGGACAGGTCAAGGTCTTTGTCACCGGTCTCGTGCTGGGTCATCCCGATTATCCGTTGACCGGCCCTGAAGCGCCCTTGCGCGAAGGCGAGAATCCGGTGTGGGAGCACCTTCGGCGCCCCCTCGAAAGCTGATCAGAGGGCCAGGCGCGAATGATGACGTCAGCAACTGCATCGGGAATGAAGATGCTGGAAACCAGAAGGCAACAGCCATGACGCGCTGCGCGGGTCGCTGCTGCACCCCCAAGGACAAGAAGAAATGATCCCACGATTCGTGCGTACACATCACATTATGCGTGTTCCGCTGCTGTCCGCCTTGGTTGTGCTGCTTCTGCTGCCGGTACTGGCCGCCTGCAAGGGCCAGCCCGCGTCTACACCTGTGGGAGTGCGGGGTTACAACCACACCGACAACCATGTTGCGCAGTTCCTTGTGAACGGCGGGAGTGGTGGATCGGCGTGGCCACACTCCGCAGGTGGAACCGTCTGCTGCGTAGTGTTGCCGGATCACTGGGCACCCGATCAGAAGGTGGAGATCGAGTGGACGACTGACCTTGAAACCTACCAGAAGGCGACGGTATCAATTCCCAGGTATAACGAAGTTGGCAGTCTCGCTGTTCACTTCCTGCGCAATGGCCAGGTCAAGGTGTTCGTGACCAATCTGATACTGGGGCACCCGGACTATCCGTTGACGGGACCCGAGGCGCCGTTGCGTGAGGGGGAAAATCCCGTGTGGGAGCACCTCCGGCGCCCGCCCGCTGGCTGATGGTAAGCGGGGTGGGATCGACAGGGACAAGCAATCCGGCAGGGACGGACATCGGAACAAGGAGGCAAGGACATGAATGAACGCACGGCGACTGGCGCGCAGCCCATGCCCGCCAACGGACAGCGGGCCCTGAGCGGTGCTGAGGCACAGCGGAGGGCGAAGGCGATGGCGTGCCTGCGCGAGAAGGGTTCGCAATGCCAGGGCCAGGTGCATGTGAGCATCTACTTCGATGGCACCGGCAACAACCGTGAGTGGGAAGGAACCTTCGTCACCGGCAAGACACGCGCCACCCGCACCCAGCTTGCACGCAACGGCCACAGCAACGTGGCACGCTTGTACGACGCCAGCCTGGCCGAGCCGGAGAACGGCTTCTTCAGCGTCTATGTTCCCGGCGTGGGGACGCCATTTTCCGAGGTCGGCGATACCAACCAGGATGGCGACACGCTGGGAGGAGGGGCTGCACGATACGGTGCCGATCGCATCCATTGGGCGATCCTGCAAGTCATCAACTCGGTGCATCAGTACCTCAAGTCCAATGATCTGATCACGCCGGCTGAAGCCAAGATCCTGGTCGGTTCGATGAGCGAGACGCGCCTGCTGGAAGGTATGGCGCGCCGTGCCATGCTGACCGGAATCGCGCAACGCCTCGAGCGCGTGGTGAAAAGCCACCAGCGACGCGTCACCTCTGTGCACGTGTCCGTCTTCGGTTTCTCGCGCGGTGCCGCGCAAGCGCGGGCGTTCGTGCATCGGCTGTATGAAACCGCCGAGGCCTGGGGCAGCGGCTGTGGCTACAACATCGCCGGTGTTCCGCTCTACCTCAATTTCATGGGTATCTTCGACACCGTAGCATCGGTGGGCGTTGCTGCCATGAGCCGGGTATCCAAGGGCAAATGGGACTGGGCCGCCGGTGACATGATGAGCATTCACCCCGAAGCCCGGCAATGCGTGCATTTCGCTGCCCTGCACGAGCAGCGCATCAACTTCCCGCTGGATCTGGCGACCAGCGGGAAGGAAGTGCTTTATCCCGGCATGCATTCCGATGTCGGCGGTGGCTACTCGCCCGGCGGCCAGGGCAAGGATTTCGTGTCGGGCGCAGCGAACGGCAAAGCCAAGCTGTCACAGATTCCGCTGATCGACATGCATCACGAAGCCATCAAGGCTGGCGTGATGATGCGGACCATGGATGAGCTCATGGCCAATCCAGTTGTTGCCACGCATTTCGGCTGCCACCCACAGCTGATCCGCGATTACAACGCCTGGCTGACCGGCCATGGGGTACCTGCAGGCGCGCACACACAGCAGATCGCCGGTCATTGTCGGCAGTACGTGGCCTGGAAGGGCAAGCGCCTGCCCAACGGCCCGCAGAGCTTGCTACAGCAGCCGTTCTTCAAGCAGTCCGATGCAGAGGATCAGGTGGATCTGGCCAACGCGCAGCGCGACTTTGCCAATCTGGTCACCGAGCTGGCCCAAGGCAAGAGCGACATGGCGGCTTACCGCCGCCAGCTGGATGAAAGCCAGAAACGCATGGACGCCGGACGCAAGGCCGGACGTCCGGTGTTCGAGCCGACCCCACGAGCGTCCGCTGCGGCCTACACCTACGCAGGCATTCCCGCCGAAACCAGCACCCTGCTGGACCTGGTGCTCAACGCTACGCCGGTGCCTGATGTCAGCACCAACCTGTTCGACAATTACATGCACGATTCGCTGGCTGGCTTCTACATGATGAAGTGGACGGAGCTGAACATTCCGCGCCTCAATACCTACGGCTACCTGCGCTATCGCGAGGTCTTCAGCGTCGCCGGCAGGAGGGCGCAGGAGTGCCGCGATCCCGCCACGCTGCCGCCCGCGAATATCCCCTCCATCGGCGGCGCGTTCCAGCAGCTGGGAACCGCAATGGGCGGCTGACCGGTGAAGATGGCCGGGTTCGTGAGTCGAGCGGCGCTTGCGGCAGCAGGCGTACTGCTTTCGGCGAGTTGCCATGCGCAGCCGCGCGACGTGGGCGGGTGGCGCCGGGTCTCCGACAGTGATTACGCGCGGCACTTCCATTTCTCCATGCTTCCCCATGCTGCACCGGTGGGAAGTCGCTGGGCGATCTACGACGCCAGGGCAGGAAAGGTGGTGTGTTGCCTGTCGGTGCAAGGCGCCGAGGTGAGTGAAAGCGAGCTCCAGGACCGCTTGCACATCCCGGGGCCGTGGGTGACCGATCTGACCAATGGCTGGAATCTGGATGCCGCACCCTATCGTCCGCATGTCCAGCTGCTGAAGGTCCAGGATGCGATGGGCAGCCATACCTTCAGGGAAGAGGGCGACGCAGCGGGTGGCCTGTTGCTGCCGCCAGATGCGCGGGTGGTGGGGCCAGATGCGCTGGAGATTGCCGGGGAGCGCTATACGGTGCAGCGGGATGAAACCTCGCTGGCCGATGGCGATGGTGGCGTACACACCTACACCTTGAAACCGGCCAGGGGCGGTGCAGCCCTGAGGGTCGAGGTGCCTTTCGGAACCTATTAGCGGGCAGGCCTGCTTCGTTGCCTGGCCGGAACCGGCGCCGCCGCGTCCTTGCCCGTCCCCACATGGCAGCCGCTGCATCTTCATGGCATCCTCACGAAACTGATTGGCCTGGTGCCATCGACGGATGAACAACATGCACAACTGGATCGCACCCGCGGCCGGCGCACTGATGGTGGCGCTTTGCCTGGCCGTCCCGGTGGCACAGGCGGCCGAGCCGACCTTCGGT
Organism: Stenotrophomonas maltophilia group sp. Smal17; assembly: GCF_030237045.1. Classification (NCBI taxonomy): domain Bacteria; kingdom Pseudomonadati; phylum Pseudomonadota; class Gammaproteobacteria; order Lysobacterales; family Lysobacteraceae; genus Stenotrophomonas; species Stenotrophomonas maltophilia group sp. Smal17. The sequence continues at coordinate 35,035 of NZ_JASJSU010000009.1, read as the reverse complement.
GGCTGGCGCAACCTGGGCTCACGCGATGGCGCCGAGCCGGCGTTGCGGGATGTGCCGTTCGCGCTGCTGCCGGCGCCGGCGAGCCGTGACGCCCGTTTCGCGATCTACGACCGCGAAAGCAAGCGGCTGGTGTGCTGCCTGCAGGTGGCCAGCGCCGAACTGGACGATACGGCGCTGCGCAAGGTCTACCAGCTGCCGGAACAGTGGGTGACCGATCTGCGCAACGGCCGCAGTACGGCGCGGCCGTGGCCGACCCGGGTCTACGAGATGCGGCGTACCGATGAACTGGTCGACTACGGCTTCAGTGATGCGCCCGAAGCCTACAGCGATCTGGGTGGGCTGCTCGTTCCGGCCAACGCACGGCTGCTGCCCGATGGCAGCGTGCAGGCGGGGTCGACCTACCGCCTGCAGTTCCGCAGCACGCCGCTGGGCGATGACAGCAGCGCGCTGGACCGCTTCACCCTGCAGCCGGCCCAGGACGCGGGCAAGCCGGTCGTGGTGGAAGTGTCGTACGGCACCTACTGACCCAGGACAGTGATCCGGCGGAACGCCGGGACCGCCTTGGAAGCGATTCGGCGCGACCCCGCATACCCCGGGCAAGGCAAAGGAAACCTTCCATGCCGCCGGCGCGGTGCGTGGCTGGGAGGGCGGCTACAATACGGGCCGCGGCCGTTGGCCGAGCCATTGACGTGAGTGCCGTGCCCCGCTTGTTGCTGCTGTTGTCCCTGTCCGCGCTGGCTGGTTGTGCCAGCGCTCCGCCACCGCCGGCCCACTCCGATGCGTTGTGGCGGTTGATCGAGCGTGACTGCCGCGGGGCCGAAGGCCCGCGTGGTGACTGCCTGCAGGTGGAGGCGGCAGTGGATCGGCGCGATGTGCTGGTCAAGGATGCGCACGGCGACTACCAGTTCCTGCTGATGCCGCTGGACAAGGTGAGTGGCATCGAGAACCGCAGCCTGTACCAGCGCGGAGCACCGAACTACTTCGCCGCCGCCTGGCAGGCCCGCGGCCATACCGAGCGGGCCCTGGGCCAGACGCTGCCGCGCAGCGTGGCCAGCCTGGCGCTGAATTCACCGCATGGGCGCTCGCAGCATCAGCTGCATATCCACGTCGACTGCCTGCGTGCAGACGTGCTGCAGGCCCTCGATGCGCAGGCGGCTGCGCTGGGCACCGAGTGGGCGCCACTGCCGGTGCTGCTGCGTGGCCATCGCTACCAGGCACGCCTGCTGCCGGGCGCGGAGCTGACCGCCAATCCGCTCAACCTGCTGGCCTATGGCCTGGCAGGCGTGGACGACGTGGGCCAGTGGAGTCTGGTGGTGGCGGGGCGTGACCAGGTGCAGGGTGGCCCGGGCTTCATCCTGCTGGCCACCCGTGTGGACGCGGAAACCGGCAACGAGGCCAGCGGAGAAGAGTTGCAGGACCACGCCTGCTCGGTGCTGACCGGTGCCGGCGATGTGCTGGAACGGGTGCGCTAGTCTGCCACCTGCAGGCCGCTGCGCCACGTCGGCGCGGTCAGTGCCCACAGCTGGCGATCCTGCCAGCCGTCCATGTCCAGATGATGGTCGCGCAGCAGGCCTTCCAGGTTGAAACCGAAGGCGTGCAGCGCGTTGGCGAACGGCGTGTTGCCGTCCGGGGGCAGCATCACGAACACGCGATGCAGGCCGACGCCGTCGAACAGGAACGGGCACAGTGCCTGCAGCATGGCGTCGACATGCGGATGCCCGTGCTGCAGCGACAGCAGCTCGACGCAGCGCGCCTCCTGCGATTGCAGGCGGATGTGCAGCTGGTCCAGCACCGTGCCGTGTTCGTCATCGAACACGCCCAGCAGCAGCTGGTCGTTGTCCTGCTCCAGGCGTGAGCGATGCATGTGGGCGAGGAAGCGTGCCTCCTCGTCGATGCCGGACGGGGGGTGGCGGCCGCGCTGCCGACGGTCGTCGAACAGGCGCCAGCGCGGCAGATCGGTGCGCTGGAACGGGCGCAGGGTGATCGGCGCCACCTGCAGCTGCAGCAGATGGCGGCGCAGCACCGGGCGTAGCGGGGGGAGGGCGGGGGTCGGATATGGGCTGATCATCCCCGCAACGATGGCGAGGCCCGCAGCGGCAGACCATTCAAATCGTTGCAAAAGCGTGATCGCTGCCGCGGCAGGTCTGATTCGGTTCAGGCATAAGTCCATCAGGGCTGGTCATTTCCGTTGAAACTGCCCATTCAGGACACTTTCGTTACGGGAACGTTATGTGCCGATGGCCGCTGCCCGTGCCACCACCCACTCCTCCAGGAAGCCCATGTCTGCCTCTCACAAGGCGCTGCGCCCGCGTCCGCTGGTGCTCGCGCTGTCGTCCCTGATGCTGGTCTCGTCGCCGGCCTTCGCGCAGGAAAGCGCACCCACCCAGCTACAGGAAGTGAAGGTCACCGGCTCGCGCATTCCCCGCGCCAGCGTCGAGGGGCCGTCGCCGGTGACGGTGATCAGCCGTGAGCAGATCGATGCGCAGGGTTACCGCAATGCCTTCGATGCATTGAGTGCCTTGACCGAGAACACCGGCAACGTGCAGGGCGAAGACTTCGGCAACACGTTCACCCCGGCCGCCAACACTATCAATCTGCGGGGGCTGGGCCCGAACCGCACGCTGGTACTGGTCAACGGCCGACGCCAGTCCGACTACCCTCTGGCCTACGAAGGTTCGGTGAACGTGGTCAACCTGGCCAACATTCCGAGCGCGCTGATCGAGCGCATCGAGGTGCTGGCTGCCGGTGCATCGGCGGTGTACGGCTCCGATGCCATCGCCGGCGTCGTCAACATCATCCTCAAGGACCACTTCGAGGGCGTGGACGTGAACGTGCGCGCTGGCGGTACCCAGCAGGGCGGTGGCGACAACCAGCGCGTACAGGTGGTCGGCGGCGGTTCCGGTGAGCGCTGGGACGGCCTGTTCGGCTTCGAGTTCGATGTGCGCAAGGCGATCCACGCGCGCCAGCGCGACTTCATGGATTCGCTGGACGATGACCCGACCGGCAAGGCGCCGCAGGCCACCGCCATCGCCTACCGGCGCAACGCCGCCACCGGCCGCAACATCGACCCGGGTACGAACGGCTGCGACCCGGCGTCGGGCATCTACGGCGGCAGTGTGTTCCGTGCCTTCAACCCGCGCCAGGGCTGGTACTGCGGCAGCAACGAGGCTGCCGCCAGTTACTGGACCGTGCAGACCGAGAAGCGCAACCTCAATGGGTATGGCCTGCTGACCTTCCACGTCAACGAGACCACCGACCTGTTCGCCGATCTGGCCGTGGGCAGCGCACGCATCACCAACAACACCCGCGCGCCCACCTGGACGTCGGCCCGCAACTATTTCTACAACCAGACCACCGGCAACCTGGAGAGCTGGTACCGTCGCTTCGCACCGGAAGAGATCGGTGGCCTGCCGCGCAACGCCAACCGCTTCCTGGAAAACTCGTGGTCGTTCAACGTCGGCGCGCGAGGCCGGATCGGCGACAGCGACTGGGACTATGAAGCGGTCTACAGCCGTTCCCGCTACGAGAACCGTACCCGTCGCCCGGTACTGCTGGCCGGCATCAACGAATACCTGCTCGGCCCGAAGCTGGGCGTGCGCGATGGCGTGGAGGTCTATGCACCGGACCCGGCACGCCTGTTCAAGCCGCTGACGCCGAACGAGTACGAGGGGCTGTCCGACTACCAGGAAAGCCGCAATGCAGCGTGGCTGCAGACCTTCAGCGCCAGCATCAACGGCCGCCTGTTCGCGCTGCCCGGCGGTGATGCCGCGCTGGCGGCGGTGGTCGAGGCCGGCAGCCAGGGTTACCGCAACCGCCCCGATCCGCGGCTGGGGAGCGGAGAGTTCTGGAACACCAGCGCCGGCATCGGTGCCGGTGGCGAGCGCGACCGCTATGCGGCGGGTGTTGAACTGCAACTGCCGTTGCTGAAGTCGCTGACCACCACCCTGGCCGGTCGCTACGACCAGTACCGTGCCGGCGGCGAGCACCTCGGCAAGGCCACCTGGAGCTTCGGCGTGGAGTTCCGCCCGATCGAGAGCCTGCTGATCCGTGGTACCGCTGCGACCAGCTTCCGCGCGCCGGACATGAACTACGTGTTCGCCACCGAGACCCGTGGCTACAACCCGGGCATGACCGACTACTGGCGTTGCCGCACCGCAGGCCAGTCGTATGACAACTGCGACTACAACGGCCTGTCGATTGACTACAGCAACCGCGCGAATGCGCAGCTGCAGCCGGAAACCGCCAAATCCTATGGCTTCGGCGTGGTCTGGTCGCCGCTGGCCGGGCTGGATTTCAGCGCTGACTACTACGACATCCGCATCGACAACGAGGTGACCAGCCTCGACACCAGCCGCATCCTGCGCGACGAGGCCGATTGCCGCCTGGGTCGCACGCTGGGCGGCGAGGCGCGTGATATCGGCTCACCGTTGTGCCAGGACGCGCTGTCGCGGGTGATCCGCAACCCCTCCAATGCCACCGTGCAACCGGACCAGGTGACCCGCGTGCTGATCAACCCGATCAACGCGGCGTCCGAATCGGTGCGCGGCCTGGACCTGAAGGGCAACTGGCGCTTCGATGCGGGCCGCTATGGCCGCTTCACCACGCGCCTGGCCTACACCGTGGTGCTGGAGCACACATACCGGCAGTTCTCCGACGACCCGGAGCGCGACATCCGCAATTCGCTGGATGACTACCAGTGGCGCAGCAAGGCCAACGGCAGCATCACCTGGAACCAGGGTGACTGGACCACCACGCTGTATGGCAACCGTTTCGGCTCGCTGCCAAAGAGTGATGGCAGTGGCCGCATGGGTCCGTACATGACCTACAACGCCAGCGTGTTCCGCCAGTTTGGTGACAACCTGTCGGTGGGCGTGATCGTCAACAACCTGCGCGACAGCCGCCCGCCGGCAGACAGGAACGGAGGCGGCTGGCCGTTCTATCCGGTCGGCAACTACGACCCGTATGGCCGCCAGTACTGGTTGCAGCTGGACTACCGGTTCCGCTGATCCCGCTGCAAGCGAAAGGCCCGGCATTGCCGGGCCTTTCGCCTTTCACTCATCGTGTGGTGCCGCTGCGCCCGCCGTCGGTTCAGGGCAGCGCCTGCTGCAGGTACGACTCGATGACATAGCTGAAAGGCTGCTGCTGGCGGTCGCGCAACAGGGCGCGCACTTCCAGGATCACGCCATGATCGCCTTCGCCGCGCGGCGGCCAGAAGGTCTGGTCGGCCAGGGTCTGGCGCTGGAAGCCGAGCGGGCCGACCACGCGCCCGAAGGGCTCGTCGGTGCTGTCCAGCACGTCGTTCATGGCCGGGCTGAGGTGGCCGGGCAGGTACCAGTTGTCGGCCTCGGACAACACGCGGGTGCCACAGACCAGCTGCACGCGGCGGTAGCGCAGGGCGGTACCGGATTGCGCCGCGCCCAGCGCCTGCAACACGTCGGCCGGTGCCGGCTTGTCCTGGCCGCGCACGCGCACCGCACGCACCCGTGCCTGCTCGGCCAGGCCATGCTCGGCGCACCAGTGCTCCAGGGTGGCGGTAGCGCTCTGCCCGGACAGCACGCGCTGGTGCAGCCGTTCGACCAGCGCAGCCGGCGCGATGCGCTGCTGTCCAGGCGGTGCCTGCAGCGGTGCAGTGGCGGCGGCATCAGTGGCGGACAGGCTGGCGATCGGGGCGGCGGCAAGCAGGGACGCGGCCTGCCAGCGGCGGAGACGATCGTGGCGGTCGGACGGGCCCATGCGGCATCACAGCGGAAACAGGTGCCTATGGTACCCGTTCAGGCGTGTGCACGGCGTGGCAGCGGCCGGCCGTCGTTGCGGCATTCATCGTTCTGATGAATGCATGGCATCCAGATATTTCGTTGGCCGATGGGGGTGCCGGGGGCGCAGGATGGCGCCATGACCTGGCTTTGCGGGAGTTTCCGATGACGCTTCAGTTCGTCCATGGCGGCGTGGATCGCGACGGTGCACCGTTGCATTTCCACATCCGCAACGGACGCATCAGCGGCCTGAACGCAGAAGGCACGCCGCGCGAAGGTGCGGAAAGCGTCGATCTGAGCGGCTTTGCCGTCCTGCCAGGCCTGGTGGACGGCCATATCCACCTGGACAAGAGCTTCGTGGGTGATCGCTGGCATCCGCACCAACCGGTGAACAGCCTGCGTGAGCGCCTGGCGGTGGAGAAGGCGGCGGTGGCGGGCGCGGCACCGATGGTCGACCGGGCCGAGGCGCTGATCCGCCAGTGCAGCGGCTTCGGCACGGTGGCGATGCGCTGTCACGTCGACATCGATGGCAGTACCGGGCTGCGCCATCTGGACGCGGTGCGCGAGGCGGCGCTGCGCTGTGCCGACATCGTGCGCATCCAGCTGGTGGCGTTCCCGCAGGCCGGGGTGATGTCCTGCCCAGGCACCGCCGCAGTGCTGGAGCAGGCCATTGCCGCGGGCGTGGAGGTACTGGGCGGCATCGACCCGACCACCCTCGACGGCGATGCCGAAGGGCAGCTGGCGCTGTTGTTCGGCCTGGCCGAGCGCTATGGCGTGCGGCTGGACATCCATCTGCACGAACCCGGCGAGACCGGGCTGGCACAGCTGCTGCGCATCGATGCGCTGGCGGTCGACCACAGTGCGGGCGCCGGCGAAGCTCTTGACGCTGTCGTGCAGGCCGGTGCCCAGCCAGCTGCCGGAGACCTGGATGCTGTCCAACGTGGTGGCGCCGTCCTGGGCGAAGGCGCTGGCGGCCGGGAGCAGGCACAGGGCGAGGGCGGCGGCCAGCGGCAGGTGGGCCGGTCGGAGGGCGTTGATGGGCATCGGCGCAGGTCGTGGAAGGTCGTAAATGAGAATTATTGCTGATTCCATTCGCCAATGGAATGCGTCTGCGGTTCATGCCGATGACCGGGTGGTAGAGTGATGGATTGCTTCCTGACTCGCTGAGATCCGCCATGTCCCAAGCCGCTTTCTACCCCGTCGGAACCCCTGGCCAGCCGTGGGGAGCGGCGGAACGGGACCAGTGGCGTGGCCGCCAGCAGCGCCTGCGTCGCTATGACCAGGAGGTGTTGCCGCGCATCGAGGCACTGGCCTCGCGCTTCGACAAGGTGGCTTATGGCCAGCTCGACTACGCGGGTGAGATCTACACCCTGTTTGCCCTGCGCAGCCGTGACTGGAATCCGGCCCTGCCGGCGGCGCTGGTCACCGGTGGCGTGCACGGCTATGAGACCAGCGGCGTGATGGGTGCGCTGGAGTTCCTCGAGAAGCACGCCGCCGACTATGCCGGCAAGGCCAACCTGCTGGTGGCACCGTGCGTGAACCCGTGGGGCTTTGAGCGCATCAACCGCTGGAACTTCGATGCGGTCGACCCCAACCGCAATTTCCGCGCCGATGGCCCGGCGCGAGAGTCGACCGCCGTGATCCAACTGATCGCGCCCTACCAGGGCCAGTTCGTGCTGCACATCGACCTGCATGAAACCACCGACAGCGACGAGAGCGAGTTCCGCCCGGCCCTGGCGGCGCGTGATGGCAAGCCGTTCGAGCCGGGCCTGATCCCGGATGGCTTCTACCTGGTCGACGACACCGCGAACCCGCAGCCGGCGTTCCAGCAGGCGGTGATCGCCGCGGTGGAGAAGGTCACCCACATCGCCCCGGCCGACGACAAGGGCGAAATCATCGGTTCGCCGGTGGTCGCCCATGGCGTGATCGAGTACCCGCTGGAGAAGCTGGCGCTGTGCGCGGGCATCACCGGTGCGAAGTACACCACCACCACCGAGGTCTACCCGGACAGCCCGCGCGCCACGCCGCAGCAGTGCAACGACGCACAGGTGGCCGCGGTGTGCTCGGCGCTGGATTACGCACTGGCCCATCGTTGACGAAAAAGGGGACGGAGGGAATTAAGTCGTTTGTGGCACAAACGACTTAATTCCCTCCGTCCCCTTTTTCGGTTCACCCCAACGCGTCGACCCACCACAGGGCGGCCGGACCCGGCGGCGTGTCGCGGCGCCACAGCAGGTCGCTGTGGATACGCCGTGGCCAGCCGGGCAGGGTCAGTTCCACCAGCTGCCCACGGTCATAGCGCTGTACCAGCGCGCGTGGCAGTTCGGCCCAGCCGATGCCGTCCTCGGTCATCTCCATCACCATCAGGTAGTCGGTGGCGGTCCACGCCAGCCCGGTGGCTGCACGTGCATGTTCGACCTCGGCGCTCAATCGCACCTGCCGGTACCGGGCCAGCTGGGCTGCCGCGCGGCGGCCGGCGTCGGCCAGCGGATGGTCGCGCGCCACATAGATCGATAGTTCGCTGTGGTGCGCCAGCGGTCGGGCCACCAGTTCATCGGGATAGCGTTCCTGCCTGGGCAGCAGGCCCAGGCCGGCCCTGCCGCTGCATACAACTTCCAGCACGTCCTCACCTTCGGCATCCAGCCATTCCAGCTCGATTTCAGGGAACGCCTCCGCAAACCGTTGCAGGACCCGCAGCTTCGGATCAAGCTGGTAGACATCGGAGAACACCACGGTCAGGCGCGCTTCGACCGGTGCGGCCAGGCGCACGCTCAACTGCTGAAGGCGCACATCGGCGGCGAGGATCTCCTGGGCATGCCCGAGCACCTGTCGGCCGGCTTCGGTCAGCTGTGGGTAGCGCCCACTGCGGTCGAACAGGCTCACGCCCAGGTCGGCTTCGAGGTGGGCGATGGCGGTGCTGACCGTCGACTGGGTCTTGCGCAGCCGGCGCGCTGCCGCCGAGAACGAGCCGAGCGCTGCGGCTTCGACGAAGGCCTGCAGGGATTCAGGAGAGTAGGGCATTGATCCATCGCTCTTGTCGATGGAATCCATTTTGATCCCACCGTAAAAGACGATGATACTGCCGGTCGTCGCCCCTGTCTGTGGGGCGTTCCGGATCATCCACGCATGGCGTGGATCTACTGATGACGGGGCGCGGTCCCCGCCCTGCAAGGAGTTTCACATGTCCCGCACTGTTCCCGCCCGTGGCGCGCTGGTCGCCTGGGCCTGCCTGACCGTGGCGATCGTCGCCGAAGTGGTCGGTACCTCGTTCATGGCCCATGCCGCCCGTGATGGCGGCTGGACCGGTTACCTGGTCATGGCTGGCGCGCTGGCGCTGTCCTATTACTTCCTGGCGCTCTCGGTGCGTCGCATCGCGGTCGGCGTGGCCTATGCGGTGTGGGAAGGCCTCGGCCTGACCCTGCTGACCGTGGTCGGCGTCACCGTGTTCGGCGAGAGCCTGTCGCTGCAGCAGCTGGCCGGCCTGGTGCTGGCGGTGGTCGGCATCGTCTGCGTCACCCTCGGGGAGGCGCACTGATGAACACCCTGGCCCTGTTCTTCGTGATCTGTTCGGCCTTGATCGACGTCGCCGCCAACATGATGGTGGCCAAGTCGGAAGGCTTCCGCCGCTGGCGCTGGGGTGTTGCGGCGATCGTCATGGTCTGGATCGCCTTCGCCCTGCTGGGCCAGGCGGTGCGCTACATGGACCTGGCCACCGCCTATGCGATGTGGGGTGCGATCGGTGTGATCGGTACCGCTACCTGCGGCCGCCTGCTGTTCGGCAACCGCCTGCGTCCGATCGGTTGGGTCGGCATCGCGCTGGTCACGTTCGCGGTGCTGCTGCTCAGTACCGCGAAGTAATGCGCCGCTGTGCCAACCAAGGTTGGCACCTGCCAGTGCTGAGTCGCCGGCACCTGCCGGAGCGTGAGTCGCGCAGGCAAGCGCCCCGGGGAGGATCTCCCCGGGGCGCTGTCGTATCCGCAGGGCTCAGAAGCGTGCGGTGAAGTTCAGCCGCGTGGTGCGGCCCGGGCCCGGCATCAGGCTCATCGCCAGCATGTCCATGTAGTAGGTGTCGCGCAGGTTGCTGACCACCAGTTCCACCTCGGCTTTCGGGGTGAACTGCCAGCGCGCGTAGAAGTCATAGATCGCGGTGGGCAGGTAGATGTTCTGCAGGCCGGTCGAACCGGTGGTGTTCCAGGGCTTGTCCAGTTCATGGGTGGGGCCACTGTTGTAGGTGCGGCGGATGCCGGTATCCAGGCGGCGGTCGAACAGGCGGAAGCCCAGCGTGCTGTGGATCGAGTACCTCGGCGGATTCTGCGCGTTGACGAACGAGGTACCGAAGCCGCCGTCCACGCAGTCCGGCGTGGTATCCAGCTTGCTCCACTTGGCATACGGGTCTTCGCGCAGGCGCTTGGCGGTGGCCGCATCGCAGGTGCGCGCGCGCTGGTAGTAGCTGGCCGACAGGTCCAGGTAGGCAATGCCGGCGTCATAGCCCGACTGCAGCTCGTAGCCGGACACCGTGTAGTTGTCGACGTTGTCGACGTAGAACGCCCAGGTGCTGGAATCGAAGCGGCGGGTGATCGCGTTGTCGATATCGTTCTTGAACCAGGCCACCTTGAACGCCAGGCGGTCGCCGTCACGCCAGAGGTCCTGCTTGAGCAGGCTGAAGCCGATGTCCCAGGAGCGGTTCTTTTCCGGCTTCAGGTCGGCCACTGGCGCCGAGGTGCTGTTGCCCAGCGTCGATTCGAACAGGCTGGGCATCTTCCAGCCCTGCGCGTACTTCACGTAGAAGAACATGTCCGCATCGAGGTTGAAGCGGGCCTCGGCATACGGCGCGAAGCCATGGCCGGAGCGGCGGATCGCCGGCTTGTAGCCCCACGCGGTGGGAATCTGCTTGGTGTAGAAGCCGTTGGCACCGCGCGGATCGGGAATGAAGCCATCGAAGTCGTAGGCCTGGCCCAGCGTGCTGTCGCCATAGGGCGTGGCGCGCAGCGAGTCATACGTGTAGTTGCCCTGTGCGTCCGGGTACCACTCCTTGTACCAGCCCGGCAGCAGCTGGCCGCCCTTGCTCAGGCGGGCGAAGGTGTAGCGCAGGTCGCGCGATTCGCTGACGAAGGCCACGCGGTTGCGGTCACGGGTGCGGTAGTCGATGAAGCGGCCGCCCGCGGTCAGCGACAGCCAGTCCCACGGCTGCCACTGCAGCGAGGCGACGACGCTGGCTTCGCGGCGCGTGCCCGAGCGCAGGTAGCGGTTGTTGTTGTAGTCCACCGGCAGCACCGGTGAATTCGGCGCGGTGTCCTCATGCTGGAAGGCGGCACCGTAGCGCAGCGTCCACTCACCCAGATCGTTGCTGAAGCGGGTGGTGTTGCTGCTGTCCACGCCCCAGCGCTGGGTCTTCACGTCCGACTGCAGGCCCGGGCCGTAGGTCTCGCCCAGCGTGTCGGGCATGGCGTCGCCCGGATAGTTCTTGAACAGCGGCGTGTTGGCGATGTTGCTGTTGAACATGCGGCTGGTGGCGGTGGTGAACCACAGGGTACTGCTCAGGTCCAGCCACGGGTGTGCCTCGGGCCGGTAGCGGTGGCGCAGCGAGGTGGCGTTGACCCGCATCTTCCCCGGCTCGAACTGGAACATGGTGTTGGCCTTGTCCACGTAGGTCACCCATTCGTTGGACTCGCCCACGCGGCCGATCGCCGACGGCATGATCTCGCCGAAGCTGGAGTTGAAGAAGCGGTGGCTCAGCTCCAGGCGCTGGTCGGGGTCGGGTGTCCAGGTGAATTTCAGCAGTGCCGATTCGTTGTCGGTATGCGTGTTGAGTACCTCATCGCCTGGATGAAAGAGCTTGGACACCGCCTGGCTGGACATGCCGGTGCCGCCGCTGGACAGGTGCTGGTCGTCGTAGCGGTGCGCGCCGTTGCTGCCGGCAAAGTAGTTGCCCTGGCGGCGACGTGCATAGGCGGCCACCAGCTGCCAGTCTTCGCCGCGCTGGGCGAAGGCCACGCTGCCATTCCAGTCACGCGGGTCGCGCAGGCTGTTGCGGTTGTCGCTGCCACGCGCTACCTGCTTGAACACGCGCGTGCGGTCGATACTGTTGTCGGCCACGCCGCCGCGCACGCGCAGGCCCCAGTCCTGCCCATCGTCGAGGATGTCATCGACGTTCAGCGTTTCCATGTAGACCACGCCGCCGATCGCGCTGGCGGCATTGGCGGCCAGGCTCGGTCCCTTCTCGATGCTGACCGCGCTGATCAGGTCCGGATCGAGGTAGCTGCGCTGCTGCACGCCGGCATAGCCGCGGTACACGTCGATGGCCTGCTGGCCGCCGTCGATGATCACCGGCACCCGGTTCTGGCCCTGCAGGCCGCGGATGTTGACGTCCAGCGCGCCGCCATTGCGGACGTCAGCGGTATGCACGCCGACCGCACCGGCCAGCACATCGCCGATCGACTGGCCGCGGAAGCGTTCCAGCTGCTGGCGGTCCAGGTGCACGCGCGAGCCGCTGTCACGGTAGACCGCATCGGCGTCGGCCAGGCCCCACGGCGAAGCGCCTTCGCTGGCCTGGCCAGCCACGCGCAGGGTGCCGATCTGGCGCACTCCTGCTTCAGCGTTGGGTGCCGCCTGCAGCACCACACCGCTGGCATCACGCTGGAAGGTCAGGCCGGTACCGGCCAGCAGCTGTGCCAATGCGGCATCGGCGTCGAGCGTGGCCTGTACGCCGTTGCTGTGGCGACCCCGGGTCAGGCGCGCGTCGGCGGCGATGGACAGGCCCGATTGCTGGCCGAACGCGGTCAGGGCCTGGTCGAGCGCACCCGCCGGGATCTGCCAGCGCACGGATGCTTTGGTGTCCTGTGCATGGGCGGCGGCCGGCAACATCCGCAATGGGTTCCCTTGCTAGGCCCGGTGAGGGCGCAGAAAGGGAACCGCTGTTTCAACGCGGACGCATGACGGTCCACCACGGCCAGCGCTGCTCGATGCGGATCGGCAGGGCCCGGACCAACAGTTGCAGGGCCTGCAGGCTGTCCAGGCGTGGCAGTACAGCGGTGACGTTCAATGCGGCGAGCGCCGGATCACACCCGAGGTAACCGCGATGGTGGCGGGCGAGCTCGTCGATGACGCGGATCAGGGGCACGTCCTGCACCTGCAGTCGGCCCTCCTGCCAGTCGCCACGCAGCGGATCGGCATCGACCGCCGACAGTCCGCCTAGTGGACCGATCCGTACCGCCCCGCCTGCGGGTACGTCCTGCGCCGCGCCGAACAGCGGCAGGCAGCGCACCGCGCCCTCGAACACATCCAGGCGACTGCCCTGCGGCTCACGGCCGACCGCGAAGCGGGTGCCGATCGGCTGCAGGCGCGCGCCCGGTACATGCACCGACAGCGGCAGATGGGCAAATGCGGGCAGATGCCCGGTCTGCAGCAGCAGTTCGCCGCGCAGCAGATGCAGGTTGCGGCGGCCGTTGCCGATGTCGATCGACACTTCACTGTCGGCGTTGAGCCACAGCCGGCTGCCATCGGCCAGGGTCCAGTGGCCTGTGTGTCCGGCGGCGGTGCGCTGCGTCTGCAGGCCGCGCTGCAGCTGCACGGCGTGCAGGCCGAGCAACGAGAAGGCGCCAAGGCCGAGGGCGCCGCCGAGGCCGCGCAGTGCCTGCCGGCGGCGACGGCCAGCAGCATCCAGCGCCCTCGCTGCCGCGGGAGCCGACAACGGCGCGAACGACTGCCAGACCGACTCGACCCGCTGCCAGGCATCGGCGTGGCCGGCATCGGCGTGCAGCCATGCGCGCCAGCGCTGCTGGTCGCCGTCACTCCAGCCCTGCTGGCGCAGCGCGAACCACTCCGCGGCCTGTTCCAGCGCCGGGCTGGCGAGCGCGCTGCTCATGCCGTGGCGTCGCCGGACAAGCGCAGGCAATGCAGCATCGCCTGCGCCATGTACTTCTTGACCATCCGCTCGGACACGCCAAGCTGTTGACCGATCTCCGCATAGCCGAATCCGGACAGCCGTGCCAGCAGGAAGGCACGCCGTGGTCGCTCGGCCAGGCCGGACAGCATGTCGGCGATGGCATGCAGCAGCTGCAATGCCTGCGTGCGTTCTTCCGCAGACGGGTGCACCGGCTCCGGTTGCGCGGCCAGCGCGGCCAGATAGGCACGCTCCAGGTCGGCGCGCTGCCAGTGGTTGACCAGCAGCGCGTGCGCGATGGTGCTGAGGTAGGCGCGTGGCAGGCGCAGCTCGGACGGATCGACGCGACGGCTGAGCAGGCGCAGGAAGGTGTCCTGGGTCAGGTCGGCCGCGCAGTCTGCGTTGTGGGTGCGGCGGCGCAGCCAGCCCAGCAGCCAACCATGGTGTTCGCGGTAGAACCCCGCCAGCGCAGTGCTGGAGGCGGCGGGCACGGCCATCGGCATTGATCATTAATGAGAATGATTCCCATTATAGAATGATCGTGCGTCACTCGACAAACCTTGTGCAGCCAGGGCGCGAGGAGGGTGGATTTGCGATGCGCCCCTGCGCTCGCCGACACTGCGGTTTTCCACAAGGAGTGTCCGCATGTTCAGCCACATCACCGTTGGAACGAACGACATGGAGGCCGCGCACCGCTTCTATGAGGCCCTGTTCACCGCCCTCGGTGCGCGCCCGGGGGTGTTCGACGACAAGGGGCGACTGGTGTACTTCAAGGACGGCCGGATGTTCATCGTCACCGCCCCCATCGATGGTGAGCCGGCGTGCCATGCCAACGGCGGCACCATCGGCTTCACCCTGGACAGTGCCGAGGCCGTGCGCGGCTGGCAGGACGCCGGCGTGGCCCATGGCGGCACCGCCATCGAAGACCCGGCCGGCATCCGCAACATGGCCGGACGCCAGCTGTTCCTGGCCTACCTGCGCGATCCGGACGGCAACAAGCTGTGCGCGGTGCATGTGATGTCGTGATGCAAGGCGCGCACGGCGGCGCGCGCGCGATAGCACGAAAGCGCGCGCGCGGGCCGTGACCCGCGGCCGCGACTTCATGCTCTGTCCACTGCGGTTCAGCCAGAATCGGTCGGCTAATCCTTTGATCTGCCGGAGAACGCCGCCCCATGGAAGCCTTGGAGCCGCAACAATCCCCGGTGCGCACCCTTCGGCCTGTGTTCGCCTTCGCGGCGATCGTTGTCGTGGCGTTCGCGCTGTTCGTCAGCCTGTTTCCGCTGGGCGCGGGCCGCCTGCTGGTCAAGGCCCAGGACTGGGCCGCGCTCAATGTCGGCTGGTACTACCTGCTGGCGATGACCCTGTACCTGGTATTCGTGGTCGGCGTGGCGCTTTCCAAGTATGGCGGCATCAAGCTTGGTGCCGACCATGACGAGCCGGAGTTCAGCTATCTGTCCTGGGCCGGCATGCTGTTCGCCGCGGGCATCAGCATCACCTTGTTCTTCTTCTGCGTGTCTGAACCACTGACCCATTACCTGCAGCCGCCGCAGGGCGACCCCGCAGCGGGTGAGGCCGGTGCGCGCCAGGCCATGCAGCTGCTGTTCCTGCATTGGGGCCTGCATGGCTGGGGCGTGTTTGCGCTGGCGGCAATGGCGATGGCCTATTTCGCCTACCGCCATAACCTGCCGCTGGCGCTGCGTTCGGCGCTGTACCCGCTGATCGGCAAGCGCATCAACGGCCCGATCGGCTACACCGTGGATGCGCTGGGCATCGTCGCCACCGTGTTCGGCATCGGTGCCGACATGGGCTTCGGCGTACTGCATCTCAACGCCGGCCTGTCGCATCTGTTCAACATCCCGCACTCCAACCTGGTGCAGATCATCCTGGTGGTCAGCATGATGGGCGCAGCGGTGGCCGTGGCTGTCTCCGGCGTGGAGAAGGGCGTGCGCTGGATGGCCAACATCAACATGCTGCTGGCGATCGCGCTGGTGCTGTTCATGCTGTGCGCCGGCCCCACGCAGTACCTGCTCAGCACTTTGATGCAGAACCTGGGCGACTACCTGGGCAGCGTGGTCGGCAAGAGCTTCGACGTGTACGCCTATGGCGGCCGCCCGGAGTGGCTGGGTGGCTGGACGGTGTTCTACTGGGCCTGGTGGATCGGCTGGGCGCCGTTCGTCGGCCTGTTCATCGCGCGCATCTCGCGTGGCCGCACCATCCGCGAATTCGTGTTCGGCGTGCTGCTGATACCGCTCGGTTTCACCCTGGCGTGGCTATCGATCTTCGGCAACAGCGCGCTGGACCAGGTGCTGCACCATGGCCAGCAGCAACTGGCGCAACTGGCGGTGGATGATCCACCCACCGTGCTGTACGCGCTGCTGGACGGCTATCCGTGGAGCAAGGCAGTGATCGCGGTGACGGTGTTCGTCAGTTTCATTTTCTTCGTGACATCGGCTGACTCCGGCGCGGTGGTGCTGTCCACGCTGTCCTCGCATGGCGGTGCGCCGGAGGATGACGGCCCGCGCTGGCTGCGTGTGTTCTGGGGCACGGTGATCGCGGTGCTGACCGCCGGCCTGCTGCTGGCCGGCAGTATCGATGCGCTGAAATCGGCGGTGGTGCTGGCGTCGCTGCCGTTCTCGGCGGTGTTGTTGCTGATGATGTGGGGCCTGACCCGCGCCTTCAGTGACGAATCGCACCGCAAGCGCGCGCTGCAGTACCGTCCCTCGCCGCTGATCGGTGACGACCGCCACCACCAGGGCTGGCGCCAGCGCCTGAGCCAGGCCATGCACTTCCCGGTGCGCGACCAGGTCTACCGCTTCATGGACGACACCGTGAAGCCAGCGATGGAGGCGGTGGCCGAGCAGTTGCGCGGGCAGGGCTGGGATGTGGCCACGCGATTCGAGGCCGGCGACATGGAGTTGACGGTGAATCACGGCGAGCAGCAGGACTTCCTGTACCGGGTGATCCTGAGTGGCTACCTGACGCCGTCGTTCGCCGCGCAACAGCTGCGCAACCAGCGCTACTACCGCGCCGAGGTGCATCTGTTCGAGGGCAGCCAGGACTACGACCTGGTCGGCTACAGCCGCAAGCAGATCATCAACGACATCATCAGCCAGTACGAACGGCACCTGCAGTTCCTGCACCTCAGCCGTTGATGCACGAACGCCGGGCATTCCCCCGGCGGTCGGTGGTAGTGCCGGCCGCTGGCCGGCAGCACAAATGGGGCGGCGCATCACCGCCGCCCCGTTGCCGCATCAGAACCGGTAGCGCGCCCCCAGCGAGACGAACTGCCCGCGCAGGTTGTACTGGCTGATGTCGAAGCCGTTGGAGCCGCCGGCCGGGTCGAACGGCGGGTCCCTGTCGGTCAGGTTCAGCACCGACAGCGACAGCGTGGTGTTGGCAATGCCTTCGTATGCCACGTACAGATCCAATTGGTGATACGGCTTGATGCGGTCGCGCAGGCCCGGGTTGCTGGTCGCCGTCGCCACGCGCTGGTCGTAGCCGCTCACGTACTGCAGGCTCAGCGTGCTGCTCCAGTCGCCCACCGCCCAGTTCAGCGAGGTGGTGCCGCGGGTGCGCGGCAGTGCGCCGTGGCGGTTGTTGCCGGCACCGTCATACGGGGCCTGGCCGGCCACCAGCGGCTGCTTGAAGCTGAGCAGGTGGGTCCAGCTGCCGGCCACGGTGAAGTTGCCCCAGCCGTCGGTGCGGAAGGTGCGGCTGGCGTCGAGGTCCAGCCCCGAGGTGGTCAGTTCGCCCTGGTTGGCGTACTGGTTGGTGATGAACTGGATGCGTCCGTTCTCGCGTTGTACGCGGCCGGGGAACAGGGTCGGGTTGTCGACGATGAACTGCGCACTGTCAGGCTTGACCAGGTTGTCCTGTTCGATGCGGTACCAGTCCAGGCCGATGCTGGTATCGCCATCCGGCGACCACACCGCACCCACGTTGAAATTGCGCGAGCGCTCGGCCTTCAGGTCCGGGTTGCCGGTGCGGATGTTGGTCACGCCGCGGCTGCCACCCGGTTGCAGTGGGTCGAACGGATCGATCACCGAGCCGTAGCTGACGGTCTGGCCCGGCGCGATCTCCGGCAGCGACGGCGCGCGGAAGCCGCGTGAGAACGAGCCGCGCAGCAGCAGGCTGTCCAGCGGCTGCCAGCGCAGCGCCACTTTCGGCGAGAACGCCTTGCCGAAGTCATCGTAGTGGTCGCCGCGACCAGCCAGCTGCAGCTCCAGCGTGCGATGCAGCGGCACGCTCAGTTCGGCGTACGCGGCACTGACCTGGCGCTCGCCGTTGACCACGTTGATGGCCGGGCGCAGTTCGGTACCGGACAGCACCTGCGCACTGGTACGCGCATCCAGCGATTCCTTGCGGAATTCGGCGCCCCAGGCGAAGCCGACCGCACCGGCCGGCAGCTCCCACAGCGAGGTCGAGGCCTTCACGTTCAACGAGTGCAACCTGTACCACCCCGGGCGCTTGGTCTGCAGGCGCAGGGCATCGAGTGCGGCCGGCGTAGCGGACGGGTTGAGGAAGTTGTAGCTGCCATCGCGCAGGATCTGCTCGAACGCGTAGCGGTTGACGAAGTTGTCCACGTACTCGCGCTGTGCACTCTGCGAAGTCAGCGCGGCCACTTCCCAGTCCCAGCGCTCGCCGCTGCCGCGGACGCCGGCCAGCGCGCGGTAGAACACCTGGGTGTTGTCCTTCAGGCGCGGGCCGAGATCGAAGAAGGTGTACTCGAATGGCAACGGCGTGCTGCCCGGGTTGTTCGGGTGGCCGACCGGCAGCACCGCCGGCACGTCGATCAGGGTGCCGGTGGCCGGGTTGTAGGCGCGCAGGCCGGGGCCGACGGTGAGCGGCGCGCTGAAGATCTGGTCGGCCTTGTTGTGGCTGTACAGCACGTCGGCGAATGCCTCGACGCTGTCATTGAAGCGGTAGGTCGCACTCAACGACGCCTGCAGGCGCTCGGCGCCGGGCTGCAGGGTCTTGAACGGTTGCGCGTTGAAGGCGCAGGCCTGGCCGGGCAGGGTGCTGCCGAAATCGCTGTACGGACGCAGCTGGCTGCCGTCAGGGCAGTTGGCGAACGGCTGCGGCGCGCGTGGGTTGGACAGCCAGTTGCCGCCGGCAGTGGACCAGCCGGCCAGGCGGCCACCGGGCTTGTCGCGGAAATCGCCGCTGCGGGTGTAGGCGCGCTGATCGGCGTCGAGGCGATCTCGCTTGAGCAGGTCCAGCCCGAACAGCACGTTCCAGCCCTGCTGTTCGAGGTCACCGAAGCCAGCCAGCAGGTTGGCCTTGCGTTCGTCGAGGCCGCCCTGGGTAGCGGTGCCGAAACCGCCGCCGACCTCCACGCCCTGGAAGTTCTTTCGCAGGATGATGTTGATGACGCCGGCGATGGCATCGGAACCGTACACCGCCGAGGCACCGTCCTTCAGCACTTCGATGCGTTCGACCGCGCTGATCGGCAGTGCGTTGAGGTCGACGAAGGTATCCTGCGTGTTGAGCGCGAAACCGAAGTTGGACACGCGATAGCCGTTGACCAGCACCAGCGTGTTCTTCGGCGACAGGCCACGCAGGCCGATCGAGGCCGAGCCGGCGGCGAAGCTGCCGGTGTACTGCTCATCGAAGCTGTTGCCGGCATTGGCCGACAGGTTGCGCAGCACGTCGGTGAGGGTGGAGCGGCCGGTCTGCTCGATCTGTTCGCGGCTGACGATCTGCACCGGGTTGGGCCCGGCGGTATCGCTGCGCTTGATGTTGGAGCCGGTCACCAGCACGGCGCCGAGGGTGGTGCTGTCCTTGCCGGTGTCGGCAGTTTCAGCGGCGCCGGCAGTCCCGGCGGAAAGGCCCAGCGCGATGGCGCCGGCAAGCAGGTTCAGGGTGGTGCGGTACATGGAAGCGACAACGCCAAACGGGGGAGGAGCCTCCAGTACCGCACGCAGCTACATGCGCCTTCCAATGACGAAAGCGCATTCAGTTATACATCACAGGTTCTTAACGAAATGACTGCTTCCTGCTTTCGGTGGGTGCGGACCGTTGGTCCGCACGCTGCTGTAGAGCCGAGCCTACGCTCGGCTCCGCACACTTACCGGAAAGCAGCCGAGCATGGCTCGGCTCTACAGGAGGCAATGCCAGCCCATCAAGGCCGCAGCAGCACCTTGCCGTTGCGCCCCGAGCCGCCCGCGGCCTTCGCTGCCTGGGCAATGTCATCCAATGCGAAGACCCGCTCCACCGGCAGGGTCAGTTCGCCGCCGGCGGCGCGCTTCAGCAGTTCGCCGACCAGCCGCCGCTTGTCCTCCACCGCCATCGCCTGGCTGACCTTGCTGCCCCAGAAGCCCTTCACCGTAGCCTCCTTGTAGATCAGGCCACCGGCGGGGATGTGCATCGGCTGGCCGCTCATCACGCCGAACGAGACCAGGGTGCCGTGGTGGCCAAGCAGGTCGACCAGGTCGCCGCTGGCGTCGCCGCCGATGGAATCGACTGCCGCCGCTGCCTGCGCTTCGCCCGTTGCCGCGCGCACGCGATCCTTCCAGCCGTCCAGCGAGGTATCGAATACGTGATCGATGCCGAGTGCCTGCAGCTGCGCGACCGCGTCGGCGTTGCGCACCAGGTTGGCCACGTGCACGCCGCGCGCCCGCGCCAGCATCGCCAGCGACTTGCCGACGGCCCCGTTGGCGGTGTTCTGCACGATCCACTGGCCCGGCTCGACGTGCAGGAACTCCAGCAGCATCAGCGCGCTCAGCGGCATCGCGATCAGCTGTGCGGCCATCTCGTCGGCGATGGCGTCCGGCATCGGAATCACCATGCGCGCCGGTGCGATGAAGGCTTCGGCCCAGGTGCCGTGCACCGAGGCGGCGGCCACCCGCTGGCCGATCTGCAGGCCGTCGACGCCTTCGCCGAGGGCATCGATCACGCCCAGGGCTTCGCTGCCAGCGATGGCCGGCAGGGTCGGCTTGTAGCCGTACAGGCCACGCACGGTCAGCAGGTCGTGGTTGTGGATCGAGGCCAGCACGGTACGGATGCGCACCTCGCCGGGGCCGGGTTCGGGCAGGGCCACATCGGCAACGGCAAGGACATCGGCCGGGTCGGCGAAGGAAGCGTACTGGGCAGCGCGCATGGGCGGTGTTCCGGGGAAAGTGGAGGTTGTACCGAACTGGGGACGAGGGCGCGGTCGACAAGGCGTCGCCGCTGCAACACGGCATCCTGCGACGGATCGTCGCGTCATGTCGTGATTACCTCATCTTGTGTTGACGGCTCGGAATATCCCCACTATGTTGTGGCCGTCACTCCCGGTCAGCCGCCGCCGCCGGACATGCAGCAAACGTCCCGCGGCCCGCCCCTGAAGGCTTGCCGTGTCGACGCGGCCGCCATCGCGCGGACACAGGTCGCCCCCACGGCCCGGATACCGGCCGCAGGCGCAGGCTCTTGCCGACGACCTGATGATCCCGTGCGTTGGCATCCCACCCCGATCGCCCCGTGCGCCGGTATCGCGTGCAGGGCTGCCACGGCATCGACGCCGCTGTGCGTGCGAGCCTGGAGACGCAGGACCATGACCGACAACACCTACCGCGCGGCCGATCTGGCCGGCGCCGGCGACGCTTTGCGCGCTGGCGGCGAGCGCGTGCCGACCTGGATCACCAAGGAGGCCGGCAACCGTCGCCTGCCGTTCGACGCCGAGCGCCTGCAGCGCAGCATCGATACCGTGCACGCGGAGTTCCCGCAGCTGGATGTAAGCGACTATCGCCGCGTGGTGCAGGCGATGGTCGAGCGCAAGCCGAGCCTCAGTGCCGATGACCTGGTCGACCTGCTGATCCGCGAGGCCGAATCGCGCGTGGACCTGGTCGCGCCGGAGTGGGAGCAGTTCGCCGCACGCATCTACCTGCGCCGCCTGTACAAGCGCGCCAGCCGCAATCGCTTCTATGACGTCAGCCTGAAGTACGGCTCGTACGTGGGCCTGCAGGAAAGCCTCGCCGACCGTGGCATCTACAGCAACGACATCCTGCGCTGCTATTCCAAGGAAGAGCTGCAGCAGGCCGGCGAAATGATCGAGCCGGAACGCGATCGCCTGTTCGCCTACAACGGCCTGTACCTGCTGGCCACGCGCTACCTGGCCAGCGACCGCAGCCGCGAGGTCTACGAACTGCCGCAGGAGCGCTGGCTGACCATCGCGCTGTACCTGATGCAGGAAGAAAAGCCGCGGGAGCGGCGCATGCAGCTGGTCGGCGAGGCCTACTGGGCGCTGTCCAACCTGTACATGACCGTGGCCACGCCGACCCTGGCCAATGCCGGCAAGGTCGGTGGCCAGCTGTCCAGCTGCTTCATCGACACGGTGGATGACAGCCTGCAGGGCATCTATGACTCCAACACCGATATCGCGCGCGTGTCCAAGCACGGTGGTGGTGTGGGCGCCTATCTGGGCTACGTGCGCAGCAGTGGCGCACCGATCCGTGGCGTGCCCAATTCCTCCGGCGGCGTGGTGCCGTGGATCAAGCAGCTCAACAATACCGCCGTCTCGGTCGACCAGCTCGGCCAGCGCAAGGGCGCGGTGGCGGTGTACCTGGACATCTGGCACCGCGATATCGAGGCTTTCCTCGATCTTCGCCTGAACAACGGTGACCAGCGCCTGCGCGCGCACGATGTGTTCACCTCGGTGTGCGTGCCGGACCTGTTCATGGAAGCGGTCGAGCGCCGTGCCGACTGGTACCTGTTCGACCCGCACGAAGTGAAGAGCGCCAAGGGCTGGTACCTGCAGGACTTCTACGATGAGAAGCGCGGCTCGGGCAGCTTCCGCGACCGCTATGCCGAGCTGGTGGCCGACGAGCGCATCAGCCGCCGCACGGTGAAGGCGATCGACCTGTTCAAACGGATCATGCTCAGCCAGCTGGAGACCGGCAACCCGTTCCTGTTCTACCGCGACGAGGTCAACCGCAAGAACCCGAACAAGCACGCGGGCATGGTCTATTCCAGCAACCTGTGCACCGAGATCCTGCAGAACATGAGCCCGACGCGGATGATCCAGGAGATCGTCAGCGGCGACCAGATCGTCACCACCCGCCGCGCGGGCGACTTCGTGGTCTGCAACCTGTCCTCGATCAACCTCGGTCGTGCGATCAGTGCGCCGGATGACCTGCTTGCCACCGACGTGCTGGAGCGCCTGATCCCGATCCAGGTGCGCATGCTCGACAACGTGATCGACCTCAACGCGTTGCCGGTGCCGCAGGCCACGATCACCAACCGCAAGTACCGCGCCATCGGCCTGGGCACCTTCGGCTGGCACCACCTGCTGGCGCAGCAGGCGATCCAGTGGGAATCGCCCGATGCCGAACAGCTGGCCGACCGCCTGTACGAGCGCATCAACTTCCTGACCATCCAGGCCAGCGCGCAGCTGGCCAAGGAGAAGGGCAGCTACCCGATGTTCGCTGGCAGCGACTGGCACAACGGCCGTTACTTCGGTGACCGTGGCTACAGTGGCGCGGCCTGGGACAGCCTGGCCCGCGAGGTCGCCACGCATGGCCTGCGCAACGGCTGGCTGCTGGCGGTGGCGCCGAACATGAGCACCGCGCAGATTGCCGGTTCCACCGCATCGATCGATCCGATCTACAGCGCGTTCTACTACGAGGAAAAGAAGGACTTCCGGCGGCCGGTGGCCGCGCCCGGCCTGTCGCTGGAGACCTGGCCGTATTACGAAAAGGGCGCCTACAAGGTCGACCAGTTCGCCAGCGTGCGCCAGAACGCGCGGCGCCAGCGCCACGTGGACCAGTCGATCAGCTTCAACCTGTACGTGCCCAGCACGATCCGCGCCAGCACGCTGCTGGAGCTGCACCTGAGCGCGTGGCGCGAAGGCCTGAAGACCACCTACTACGTGCGCTCCAACGACATCGACATCAGCGAATGCGAGTGGTGCGCGAGCTGACCAACGGTAGTGCCGGCCGCTGGCCGGCAACACGGTAGAAATAGAACGAAGGCAGAAAACCATGGCAACCCCCCTCGACCGCATCAAGATCCTCGAACCGCGTCATCCCAACCGCAGCACGGGGATCATCAACGGACGCACCAGTGGCATCCTGAACTGGAACGACATTCCGTATCCGTCGTTCTATCGGGCCTACAAGGAACTGTCGACCAACTTCTGGATCCCCGACGAAGTCGACATGAAGGCCGACGCGCGCCAGTACGGCGAGCTGTCCGGGCGCGAGAAGAATGCCTACGACTCGATCATCGGCCTGCTCGCCACGCTGGATTCGCCGCAGACCCGCTTCATCTACAACGTGGCCGAGTACATCACCGATCCGGCCGCGCATGCCAACGCGGCGATCATCGGCCAGCAGGAGGTGATCCACAACGAGAGCTACAGCTATGTGCTGGCCTCGATCACCGACCTGCCGAACCAGAACCGCGTGTTCGAGCTGGCGCGCACCCATCCGACCATCATCAAGCGCAATGCGCCCATCATGGGCGCGTATGACGACTTCATGCGCGAGAAGACCGCCGAGACGCTGCTGAAGTCGCTGATCCAGTCCTCGATCCTGGAAGGCATCAATTTCTATTCCGGTTTCGCGTACTTCTACAACATGGTGCGGCAGAACCGCATGACCGGCACCGGCAAGATCATCAGCTTCATCAACCGCGACGAGCTGGCTCACACCAAGTTCATCAGCGAGCTGATCCGCGCCATCATCGGCGAGAACCCGGAGCTGCAGACCAACGAACTGACCGCCTATGTGCACCAGGCGTTCGAGCATGCCATCGAGCTGGAGACCCAGTGGTCGTCGGAAGTGCTGGATGGCATCGACGGCATCGATGTGGAGGAGATGACGCGCTACGTGAAGTACCGGGCCAACAAGATGGCCGGCATGCTCGGCATCGAGCGCCTGTACAGCGACACCACCGACAACGTGATGCCGTGGATCAAGGCCTACGCCGACAACTTCACCGAGACCAAGACCGACTTCTTCGAGATGCGCAATGCAAGTTACAAGAAGACCAACGTCGACAACGGCTTCGACGACCTCTGAGCCCGGCGCGGCGCTGAGGATCCTGGTGGTGGTGGCCTCGCTGAGTGGCAACACCCGCGAGCTTGGCCGGCAGATTGCCGGGCGCTGCCGCGCTGCGGGCCACGCTGTGCACTGGCAGGAGGCGGATGACCTGCGCCAGGCGCCGCCCTTGGCGGCCGACGAGGCCGACCTGGTGCTGCTGGGCTGCTGGACCGACAACGCCGGCCGCACGCCTGCGGAAATGAAGGCTTGGGTGGCCGGCATCGCCGAGCGCGGCGAGCGGCCGCGCCAGCTGGCGGTGTTCGGAACCGGCGAGACACAGTGGGGGCAGGAGTACTACTGCGGCGCCGTGCACCGCTTGATCCGTTATTTCGGCAGCGACTACCCGCCGCTGGAGATCGAACAGATGCCGCATGGCGAGCGCCATGCCGCGGCCATCGAGGCCTGGACCGATGCGGTCCTGGCCCATTACTGGAGCAACACCGATGCAGATCATCGACGCCACCACGCCTGAGCAGTTCCAGCAGCTGCTGGCCGAACACCCGCGGGTGCTGGTGGACTTCCACAAGGACCAGTGCCCGGGATGCCGGATGCTGGAAATGTCGCTGCATCGGGTGGCGAACAGTGTGGCGGGGCAGGGCACGACCCTGTTGCGGGTGCAGCTGGAGGTGCTGGGTGAGGCGTTCTTCAGGGAACTGGGGCTGCAGCAGACGCCGACGCTGTCGCTGTTCCGTGACGGAGACGAACGACAGCGCCTGCCTGGATTCCAATCGCCGCAGCAGATTGAAGCGGCTATCGCGTTGTATCTGTAGGCCGCGATCCCGGCTTTTGTAGAGTCGAGCCATGCTCGACTGTTGTTCGCACGGTGCGCGATGAGTCGAGCATGGCTCGACTCTACAACGGGCTATGCGCCGGTGAAGGTATCCACCAGCAGCTTTACGTTCAACACCACGATCACCAGCGCGATGACCCACGCGATGCTGCCCAGCCAGCGTGGCGCCACCAGTGCGCCCATCGTCACCTTGTCGGTCACGATCCGCACCAGCGGAATGATCGCGAACGGCAGCTGCATCGACAGCACCACCTGGCTCAGCACCAGCAGCTTTACCGCGCCCTGGTCGCCGAACAGCATGATCACCACCACCACCGGAATGATCGCAAGCGCTCGGGTGATCAGGCGCCGCAGCCACGGCGGCAGGCGCAGGTGAAGGAAGCCTTCCATCACGATCTGCCCGGCCAGCGTGGCGGTCACCGTGGAGTTCAGTCCCGAGGCCAGCAGGGCGATCGCAAAGAGGGTGGCCGCCGCGCCCACGCCCAGCATCGGTGCCAGCAACTGGTGCGCCTGCTCGATGTCTTCCACATCAAAGCGGCCGTTGGCGTGGAACACCGCCGCGGCCAGGATCAGGATGCTGGCATTGATGAACAGCGCGAGGGTCAGCGCGAGGGTGCTGTCGGTGACAGCCCAGCGCAACGCGCTGCGACGCCCTTCATCCGTACGCGGGTAGGCGCGGGTCTGCACGATGGACGAATGCAGGTACAGGTTGTGTGGCATCACCGTGGCGCCGATGATGCCGATGGCGATGTACAGCGCATGCGGATCGGTCACCACCTGCGCACGCGGGATGAAGCCGCCGAGTACCGCCATCACCGGTGGCGCGGCCATTGCGATCTGCACCACGAAGCAGGCGAAGATCACCATCAGCAGCGCGATCACGAAGGCTTCCAGTGCACGGAAGCCGCGGTTCATCAGCAACAGCACCAGCAGCGTATCCAGCGCGGTGATCACTGCGCCCCACAGCAGTGGCAGGTCGAACAGCAGTTTCAGCGCGATCGCGGTGCCGATCACCTCGGCCAGGTCGCAGGCAATGATCGCCGCTTCGCACAGCGCCCATAGCGCCAGGTTCACCGGCTTGGGGTAGCGCGCGCGGCAGGCCTGGGCCAGGTCCATGCCGGTGGCGATGCCGAGCCGCGCCGACAGCGCCTGCAGGATCACCGCCATCAGGTTGGAAATGAGGATGACCGACAGCAGCAGGTAGCCGAAGCGCGAGCCGCCGGCCAGATCGGTGGCCCAGTTGCCCGGGTCCATGTAGCCGACCGAGATCATGTAGCCCGGGCCGAGGAAGGCCAGCAGGCGGAACCACCAATGGCCCTTGTCAGGCACCGCCACCGACGCGTTGAGCGCGCCCAGGCTGGCCGGAGTGGAGGCCGAATGGTCGCGGGGCGCCAAGGTGTTCATGGGTCCGAATATAGCTCCTGCTATAGTCATTAGCAATGTGAAACAATCGTCTTTATCGCGTTACTGGTCCAGAATTCAGGTTCAACACCGGAGTACACCGGAAGGACAGGCGCAGGCGTGGGCAAGACCGACGATTCGACATCGCTGAAGAGCACCCCCTTGATCGAGGCCGAGCGCCAGGTCGAGAGCTTCCGGCAAGTGCGCGAGGCGCACCGGATGGAGCTGGTGGAGGACTATGTCGAGCTGATCTCGGACCTGCTGGCCGACGGCGGCGAGGCCCGCCAGGTCGACATCGCCACCCGCCTGGGCGTGGCCCAGCCGACGGTGGCGAAGATGCTGCGGCGCCTGGCCCGCGACGGCTGGGTGGTGCAGCGGCCGTACCGTGGCGTGTTCCTGACCCCGGAAGGCGAGGCGCTGGCGCATGCCAGCCGCCAGCGCCATCAGACCGTGGAGCGTTTCCTGCTGGCGCTGGGCGTGGACGCGGATACCGCGCGCCGCGATGCCGAGGGCATCGAGCACCACGTCAGCGAACAGACGCTGGCGTTGTTCGAGGCGTTCGTGCGCAAGGCCGAGGGTGGGGCGCCGTAGCAGTAGCGCGGGCCATGCCCGGCGGCATTTCGCGCGACGCGTGCTGAGTCGAGCATGGCTCGACGCTACAGATCAGGCGGGCAACGGGCCTGTTGCTGCGCGCACGCCTGCTTCGTCCATGCCTTCAACACCGGCTGCAGTCCTTCGTAGCGCCGGCCTTGCCAGCCATTGGCCAGCACCTTGCCATCGGCATCGATCAGCACCAGGTTCGGCGGTGCCAGCCCAGCCAAGGCCTGCAGCGCCGGCATGCGCCTGGCGCGGCGCGGGTCCAGCACCGGCCACGGCATGTCCTGCGCGTGCATGTAGCGCCGCAACGCGGCCTCGCTTTCGTCCAGGCTGACGTACACCACTTCGGTATCGGCGCCGGCCTCGCGCAGGGCATCACGCACGCTGCGCAGGGTCGGCACGAAGGCGTGGCAGGGCGCGCACCAGTCGGCACCGAAATACAGTGCCACCAGTTTCGGCGGCGCCGGCCACTGCATCGGCCCCAGTGAGCGCTGCTCGGGCCGCATCAACGAGGCCGAAACCTGCGCGTGCAGGTCCGTCGCCATCGCCGGCACGGCGAGCAGCAGCGCGCCGGCCAGCAACAGTGTTCGCAGTGTGTCAGAACGCATAGCGCAGGTTGACGTACCACGAGCGCGCAAAGCGCGGCCCGTAGACGTAGTCGCTGTCACGCAGTGCACCGGTTTCCAGGTCCTTCTGGCGCTGGTCGAACACATTCTTGACGCCTGCCGCCACCGACACTTCCTGCTGCGCCTGTGCGCCCAGATGCCGGTGCCAGCGCGCACCAAGATCGGTGACCAGGAATGCGCGGGTGCGATGCAGTTCGCCCAGCCGGTTGTTCAGCACCGACATCGGGCCCGTGTGGCGCAGCGCCACGAAGGTTTCCCACGGCTCGGCCGGCATCCAGCTGAGCTGGGCCAGCCCGGTCCAGCGCGGTGTCTTCAGGTAATCGCGGCTCTCGATGACGGTGTCGCCGCCCTCGCCGGTGTCGTCGAAGATGCGCTGCGGTTCGCGGAAGCGCGAGCGATACCATGAGGCGCCGGCGGTCAGCCGCCACTGCGGCGAAGGTTGCCAGCCGAGATTGGTTTCCGCGCCCAGCACGTTGGAGCCGGAGGCGTTGTAACGCAGCTGGCTCAGCTGGCCGTCATCAGCGCGCTGGATCTCGCCCAGTGCGAAGGTGTCGCGGATGCGCGCATACGAGGCGGTGGCATCCCAGCTCCAGACCGGGTTGGCCGGGTCCGAACGCCAGTCAAAGCCGAACAGCGTGGTCAACGCGCGCTCTTCCTTCAGGCCGTCGGTGTTGTGCACGCGCACCTGTTCGCCGCCGAGGGTATCCACGTGCACGTCCTCGACGAAGATTTCCGGTGCACGGAAACCGGTGGCGATGCCGGCGCGCCATTTCAGGTTCGGCGTGGCCTGCCAGGCCAGCGCGATGCGCGGCGAGAACACCGCATTGTCCAGTTCGGAGCTCTTGTCCACACGCGCGCCGAGTACAAGGTCCACGTTGTCACGCAGGCTCCACTCGTCCTGGATGAAGGCGCCCAGGTTGTGGAAGGTCGCATCCTCCAGTACCGCAAGGCGCTGCCCGGCGCCGTTGCGGTTGTCGTCGCGCAGCGCCTCGTGCTTGTACTGCACACCGAAGGCCAACGCGTGCGCGCCCAGTCGCCAGTTCAACTGGCTGTCGATGTAGTGCAGCGGGTTGTGGGTGCGGCCGTACTGGCGCCACGAACGCGAGGCGGCACTGCCGGCCACGTTCGGGTCCAGCTGCGACGGGTCATAGCCCGGCGCCGATGGATCGGTGACCACGTCGCCGAGGCCGCCATAGAAGCTGTCGCGATCAATGTCGGCGAACGCATAGGCCAGACGGAAATCGACGTCGGCATTGATTTCCTGATCCCAGGACACGCTGCCACGGCGATACTTCGTATCCAGCGATTCGGCGATGTTGGCCAGGTATTCGGGCTGGTCCAGGCGGTTGCCG
The DNA here is from genome assembly GCF_030237045.1 of Stenotrophomonas maltophilia group sp. Smal17. Taxonomy (NCBI): domain Bacteria; kingdom Pseudomonadati; phylum Pseudomonadota; class Gammaproteobacteria; order Lysobacterales; family Lysobacteraceae; genus Stenotrophomonas; species Stenotrophomonas maltophilia group sp. Smal17. The sequence continues at coordinate 5,616 of NZ_JASJSU010000009.1, read as the reverse complement.
CCGCGGCGGGTTTCGTCGGTCACCTGCAGGTCCAGGCGCAGCCGCGTGCCCGGCGTGGGCGCATACCAGGCCTGCAGCCCGCCGACCTTGAGGTTCTTGCGGGTGATCTCGGTATAGCCGTCGCCGTTGTAGTCGATGCCGCTGTTCCAGTTGCGCTGTGCGATCACCGACAGCCCGGCGTCGGAATCTTTCGCGACCAGGTCCAGGCGCACATCAGCGTTCTTCTGCGGCGTGCCCTCCAATACATCCACGCCCGCCTGGACATGCCCCCCACTGCGTGCCGGCAGCGGCGGGATCAGGTTGATCACGCCGGCCACTGCGCCCGGGCCGTACAGCGCCGAGCCACCGCCCTTGACCACTTCGATGCGGTCGACGAAGCCGGCCGGAATCTGTTCCAGCCCGTACACGCTGCCGAGTGTGGACAGCAGCGGAATGCCATCGAACAGCAGCTGGTTGTAGGCGCCGGGCAGGCCGAGCAGCTGCACTTCGCTGGTGTTGCAGTTCTGGCAGTTGCTCTCCACGCGCAGGCCGTTGATCAGTTCGGCGGCGCGCGAGAAGTCGGTGGCCGCACGCAGTGCGATGTCCTCTTTGCGCAGGACCTCGGTGCGGATCGGCACGTCCGACAGCAGGCGTTCGCTGCGGGTGGCGGTACTGACCTTGACCTGCACGCGGTCCAGTTCGGTCGGCTTCGGTGAGGCGGCCAGTGCAGGCAGCGGCAGGATCAGGGCGATGGCGGCGGCCAGAGGCAGCCGATGGAAGAGCGGGGTGGCAACGTGCATGCGGGCGTCGTCCTTGGGGGAGGAAAGGCGGCGAGGGCGACCTGGCTGGAGCATATAAAAGCATCGGCTCATTGATATAGCAAGTGCTATATATCGAAGCCGCAGCAATTCTGCGCGCGCCAGGCATCCAGATGGATCATGCGAGTGTTATAACATTACATATCGAAGCCACGACCCTGCCGGTGGTCATGTACCGCGATGCACGCTTCGCGTCTTGTCAGCCGCGGCGGAAGGCGGCGGGGGTGCGGGCGCCGACGATGATCATGCGGATCATCGTGGAGATCTGCTCGACCAGTTCCGGGTCGTTCTCCGGAGGCTGGTCCATGGCCGACGCGCCCATCGCGAACACCAGGCGGGTGATCGCCATCGAGACCAGTTCCGGCTTGTGCAGGACCGCACCATCCAGGGCGGCCAGGCGCACCAGGTCGTGCTGCAGCTCTTCCTCGAAATAGTGCAGCTCGCGTTCGACGGCGTGCTTGAAATCGTCCGAGCCGACGGCCCCTTCGCGCAGCAGCACGTGCAGCAGCTTGTCGTCGGCACGCAGCTGCTCCATGAAGGTCTCCACCGACACCCGCACCACGCTGCTGGCGCTGGAGGTGGCGCGCTGGCGGGCCTCGCCGATGATGGTGCGCAGCGAGCGGCCGGCCACGTCGATCAGGGCCACGGCCAGTTCGTCCATGTCGCGGAACTGCCGATAGAAGCTGTTCGGTGCGATGCCCGCCTCGCGGGCCACTTCACGCAGGCTCAGCGTGGACAGGCTGCGGTGCGGCCCGATCAGCTTCAGCGCGGCAGCCAGCAGATCCTCGCGGCTCACCGTTCGGCGGGTCGGGCTGTTGGCATCTTCGTTCGGCGTCAGGGCGGTGGCGGCGGCCATGGGTGTTCCGGTGGGGCAAGGCTGAATCATACCCAATCCGGTTCAATATACACATGTATACACAGGTGTATGTGCGCCCGTATAGTGCGCCCATGAGCGCTGTCGTCCGTCCTTCCCTGTTTTCTCCGCACCGCTGGGTGTCGCCGACGCTGTTCGATTTCTGGGCAGGTCAGCTGAATCCTCTGTGGACCCTGCGTGAGCCGATGGCCCGCCTGGTACGGCGTGAGCCGGCCGGTGAGGGCGCGGCAACCCTGGTGCTGCGCACCAACCGGCACTGGGCCGGCATGCGCGCCGGCCAGCACGTGACCCTGAGCGTGGAAATTGAAGGACGTGTGTGGCAGCGCAGCTACAGCCCCACGGTGCTTGGGCGACGCGAGCTGGCGATTACCGTCAAGGCGGTCGAGGGCGGCCGGGTCAGCCAGCATCTGGTCAACCACGCACGGCCGGGCGAGCTGTTCCGTGTCGATGCCGCGTTCGGCGAGTTCCACATGCCCGCCGCCGCGCCGGTGCTGCTGCTGGCTGCCGGCAGCGGCATCACGCCGATGCGAAGCCTTCTGCGCGAAGCCTGCCAGCGCCCATTGGCGGCACCGGTCGACCTGTTCTACTGGGAGCGCACTGCCGCCCATCTGCAGTTCCGTGATGAACTGCAGGCGCTGGCGGCGGCGCAGCCGAATCTGCGCGTGCATCTGCTGGCCACCCGCGAAGGCGACATCCCGGCCGCGCGCATCGGCAGCCATGACCTGCAGGTGCCCGGCGATGACACGCCGCTGGCACAGCGCCATGTGCTGGCCTGCGGCCCGGATGGGTTCGTCGCCGCCGCACGTGAACGCCTGGCGCATCAGGTGGCGGGCTTCCAGGCCGAGGCCTTCACCCCGCCGGTGCCGTTGCTCGATGCCAGCAGCGAAGGCGAGGTGTCGTTGACGCTGGCACGCAGTGGCCGCCAGCTGAGCGTGCCGCGCGGCCGCTCGCTGCTGGAAAGCCTCGAAGCCCATGGCATCAAGCCCAAGCACGGCTGCCGCATGGGCATCTGCAACACCTGCACCTGTGATCGCGTCAGTGGCGCTACCCGCCACCTGCGCACCGGCGACCTGCAGTCCGAATCGGCGCAGCCGGTGCGGATCTGCGTGAGCGCGCCGACCACCGACCTGACCCTGGATCTCTGAGGACGCCTGCCATGACCCGCGCTACCGACCGTGCCCTGAGTACTGCCGAGATGCATGCCTTCGGCGAGGAACTCGACGCGATCCGCGACCGTGTGATCGGCAGCCTCGGCGCCTCCGATACCCGTTACATCCGCCGCGTGGCCGCCGCCGTGCGCTGGTTCGGCGTCGGTGGCCGTGGCCTGCTGTTCCTGGCCGCGTTCTCGCCGCTGTTCTGGATGCCGCTGCTGTGGCCGGCCGCGATCACCGGCACGCTGCTGCTGGCGCTGTCGAAGATCCTGGAGAACATGGAGCTCGGCCACAACGTCATGCACGGCCAGTTCGACTGGACCGGCGACCCCAAGCTCAATGGCAATACCTACGAGTGGGACATCGTCGCCACCGCCGACAACTGGCGCAAGACCCACAATTTCCGCCATCACACCTACACCAACGTGCGTGGCATGGACGATGACATCGGCTATGGCCTGCTGCGCATCTTCCCGGAACAGCGCTGGAAGCCGTTCTACCTGCTGCAGCCGATCATCGCGCCGATCTTCGCGCTGCTGTTCCAGTGGGGCGTGGCCGCGCAGGACCTGCGCCTGGGCCGCTGGCTGAAGGGCCGCATGAGTGCCCGTGCGATGTGGCTGCAGACCCGCCCGGTGGCGCGCAAGATGGCCCGCCAGGTGCTGAAGGACTACGTGTTCTTCCCGCTGCTGGCCGGCCCATTCTTCCTCACCGTGATGCTGGGCAACATGGTGGCCAACGGCCTGCGCAACATCTGGACCTACGTGATCATCTTCTGCGGCCACTTCACCGCCGAATCGGAAACCTTCCCGAAGGAATGCCTGCGCAATGAATCGCGTGGCCACTGGTACCTGCGCCAGCTGCGTGGTTCGTCCAACATCAGCGGCGGCTTCCTGATCAACGTGCTGTCGGGCAACCTCAGCCACCAGATCGAGCACCACTTCTACCCGGACCTGCCGGCCAACCGCTATGCGGCCATCGCCAAGGAAGTGAAGGACATCTGCCGCCGCTACGGCCAGCACTACAACAACGGCTCGCTGCCGCGCCAGTTCGGCCAGGTGGTCTGGCGCATCCTGCGCCACGCGTTCCCGAGCAAGCCGCGCCGCCTGCCGATGGCGGACATCATGTCCGCACCGGCATCGGCCAACGCGGGCTGATCCACTCAGCCCGCCTTCGCCAGGGCCGCCTGTTCGCGGTCCAGGCGACGCAGGAACACCTGCATTTCCTTGCGCGCCTGCTGGTCGCCCTTGCTGCCGGCCACGCTCAGCCCGCGCTGCCACGCCTCGCGCGCCGCCTGCGGCTGGCCACTGGCCAGCCACGCCTTGCCCAGCAGCTTCCAGGCCGCCGAGTACTGCGGATCGAGCACCACGCAGCGGCCCAGATGGGTCGCCGCGCGTACCGGGTTGCCGGCATCCAGCCAGCCCTTGCCCAGGCCGAAGCGCAGCAGCGCGCCGTCCTTGCCGCTGGCCAGCATGCATTCCAGGGCCTCGATGTTCATCAGCGCACCTCCTGCAGCAGTTCCTGCGGTCCCGGCTGGAAACGACCGCGATGGAACAGCAGGGGCGCGCCCCCGTTCTCGTGGACATCGATGATGCGGCCAGCCAGCAGCAGGTGATCACCCACCGGCCATTGCGCGTGGCGGGTACAGGTGAGGTGGGCCACCGCACCGGCAATGCGCGGCGGGGCGTCTTCGTCATCCTCCAGCATCGGCAGACCGTCGAAACGGTCGCGCACCTGTGGATCGGCGAAGCGCCGTGCCAACGCATCCTGGTCGGCTGCCAGCACGCTGATCGCAAAGCGGGTGGCGCGCTGGAAGGTGGACAGGCTTTGCGCATGCAGCGCCAGGTTCCACAGCACCAGCGGTGGCTGCAGCGATACCGGCACGAACGAGTTGATGGTCAGGCCGACCGGTTTGCCCTGCGCGTCGCGCGCGCAGACGATCGCCACGCCCGTGGGGAAATGGCCGAGCAGCCGCCGCAATGCACGCGGCGGCATCCCGACCGACGGCACCGGAGCCGGGGCGGGGAACACCCCCGCCCACGGCCCGGCGTACGGCAGTGTCTCGCCGCTCATGAGGCCCGGGCCTGGCGGTAGCGCCGGCCGACCTCGGCCCAGTTGATGATGTTGAAGAACGCACCGATGTAGTCCGGGCGACGGTTCTGGTAATGCAGGTAGTAGGCGTGCTCCCAGACATCCAGTGCCAGGATCGGCGTGTTGCCGGACAGGCCGACCGCTGCGCCCATCAGCGGGCTGTCCTGGTTGGCGCTGCTTTCAACCTGCAGGTGACCGTCGCGATCAGTGGTCAGCCACGCCCAGCCGCTGCCGAAGCGGGTCTGCGCGGCCTTGCTGAAGGCATCCTTGAACGCATCGAAGCCGCCGAGATCGCGATCGATGGCCGCGCCGAGTTCGTCATCAGGGGTGCCGCCACTGGCGCTGAGTACGGTCCAGAACAGGCTGTGGTTGGCGTGGCCACCGCCATTGTTGCGCACCGCGCCGCGCTGCGCTTCGGGCACCGCATCAAGGTTGGCGATGAGCGCCTCGACCGGTTGCGCGGCGATGCCGGCCTGCTCGAGGGCGGCATTGAGGTTGTTGACGTAGGTCTGGTGGTGCTTGCCGTGGTGGATCTCCATCGTGCGCGCATCGAAGTGCGGCTCGAGGGCATCATAGGCGTAGGGGAGCGGGGGAAGCGAGTACGACATCGAAGCAATCTCCGTGGGGAAGGCCAGCGGGCTGGCCGTGGGGAGATCGTTATCGCACCTCAACATTGGTTGAGGTCAAGCGCGGCGTAGAGGCGTGG
>NZ_JASJSU010000099.1:11518-15509 GCF_030237045.1 Stenotrophomonas maltophilia group sp. Smal17 | reverse complement strand
CCGCGGCATGGATGCCGCGGCCAAGCCCCCAAGGACGGGTTCACGGCGTCCCCTGCAACCGGACCCACCCCGCCAACACACGGAATGCCCGCTGCTGTTGCTATTGCTGCTGGGGTTGCCGGCCAGCAGCCGCCACGACCGCGGGTGCCGGGTGCAACCCGGCCAGCCCCCACCCCTCAAAGCGGCAAGCGGGTGGTCTGCTTGATCCGCTGCATCGGAATCTCGGTCTTGGTGTTCTGCACCCCGGCAATCCGGTTCAGGTGCTGCATCTGGAACTGCCGGTAGGCATCAAGGTCGGCCACCGCCACCCGCAGCAGGAAATCGCAGTCACCGGCCATCAGATGGCATTCAAGCACTTCCGGGAAAGACTTGATGCTGTTGATGAAGTGATTGGTGGTGTCCTCGTCCTGCCCGCGCAGCCACACCCGCACGAACACGGTGAACCCCCGCCCGACCTTGGCCTCGTTCAGCAGCGCCACGTAGCGGTCGATGTAACCGCCTTCCTCCAGCAGCCGCACCCGGCGCAGGCAGGCCGACGGCGACAGGCCCACCTGACGGGCCAGCTCCAGGTTCTGCAGGCGTCCGTCCCCTTGCAGGGCGTCGAGGATGCGCCGATCAAGATTGTCGAGCTGGTACTGCATGAAATTCCACCCGTTTCGGCTATGGCCGCAGGAAATTCCAATCTTCCTTAATTCAATGGCATCAACGCAACCCGATTTCGTGATTGGACCGCTAGGATGGGCCACCCCACTCAGTTGTGTCGTTCCATGGACGCCCGTACCACCCTCCCCCTGCCTGACGCCGCCTGCGACACCGCCCCGCGTGCCGAATTCCTGCGCGGCCTGCGCGCCGCCGTGCCGGTGATGATCGGCTTCATTCCCTTCGCCCTGGTGCTCGGCGCCCAGGCCGCACAGAAGGGCCTGACCGCCCTTGAAGTACCGCTGATGACCGGCCTCAACTTCGCCGGCGGCTCGGAATTCGCCGCAGTCGAACTGTGGACCTCGCCGCCACACATCGCCCTGATCGTGGCGATCACCGCGCTGGTCAACAGCCGCCATCTGCTGATGGGCGCCAGCCTGGCGCCGCTGCTGCAGCACTTGCCGCGCCGCCGGGTGCTGCCGGCACTGTTCTTCATGTGCGACGAGAGCTGGGCGATGGGCGTGGCCGACGCACGCCGCCGCGCCCTCGGCTTCAGCCTGGCCTACTACCTGGGCGTCTCGGCCGGCCTGTACACGGTCTGGGTGGCCTGCACCGCGCTGGGCGCGATCGTCGGCCCGATGCTGGGCGACATCCACGCCTACGGCTTCGACATGGCCTTCCCCGCCGTGTTCCTGGTGCTGCTGCGCGGCATGTGGCAGGGCATGAAGGCCGCGCGGCCCTGGCTGGTGAGCCTGGTGGTGGCCGCCACCACCTACCTGCTGGTTCCCGGCGCGTGGTACGTGGCCAGCGGTGCGCTGGCCGGCCTCGCGGCGGCCTGGCTGCTGGCGGAGGACGCGGCATGATCTTCAATGGCTTGATTCACTGGACTTCGGTGCTGACCATCGTGCTGATGGCGGCCGCCACCTACCTCACCCGCATCGTCGGATTCCTGGCGCTGCGCAACCGTGCGCTGAGCAAGCGCGCGGTAACGGTGATGGAAGCCGCACCCGGCTGCGTGCTGATCTCGGTGATCGCACCGGACTTCGTCGCCGACAAGCCGGCCGATCTGGCGGCACTGGCGATCACCCTGCTGGCCGCCACGCGCCTGTCGATGCTGCCGACGGTGCTGATCGGCGTGGTCTCGGCGGGTGTACTGCGCTACCTGATGGGCTGACGCGCCCGGCCTTCTTGGGTAGAGCCGAGCCCATGTCCGGCTCTACAGAAACCTCCCTGCGACACCCGGTCGCAGCCGATCCCGTCGGTCACTTGACCAATATCAAATCGCCCGCCGCCGCGCGGGCGTATTCCTATGCAGGACCCGAACACGCCGGCGTTTCCGGCATCCACAAGGACCCTGCGATGAGCTACACCCCCGACAACGCCCAGCTCCTCAACGCCATGCAGAACGTCATGGTGATCTCCACCACCGACCTGCAGGGCAACATCACCTACGCCAACGACCTGTTCTGCACGCTTACCGGCTTCGCCCGCGAAGAACTGATCGGCCAGCCGCACAGCATCGTGCGCCACCCCGACGTGCCCAAGGCGGTCTACAAGGATATGTGGGACACGATCAAGGCCGGCAAGACCTGGACCGGCATCGTGCCGAACCTGGGCAAGGGGGGCGTGCTCTACGTGGTCGACACCACCGTGCAGCCGCTGTTCGACGCCGACGGCAACATCACCTCGTACATCAGCATCCGCCGCGTGGTGAACGACCTGATGCAGAACTACGACCTGGTCGAGTTCAGCAAGGAAAAGTTCGACGACTTCTACGAGGCCGCGTGAACGCCCTCCCGACCAGCACCGCCATCAGCCGCCTGCTGGTGGGCTTCGCGTCCGAGTCGGGCAATGCCCGCGCCCTGGCCCAGCGCCTGGGCGCGGACCTGCAGCCGCACGCGCCGCAGGTGCTTCCCTTCAACGACATCGACGTGGCCAGCCTCGGCCACGGCGATGTGCTGCTGGCGATTTCCAGCTCGTTCGGTGACGGCGAACCGCCGGCCAACGGCGAGCAGTTCTTCGAAACACTGCGCCAGACCCCGACGCTGAGCGGCCTGCGCTATGCGGTATTCGGGCTTGGCGATACCGGCTACCCCCGCTTCTGTGGCTTCACCAAGGCCCTGGATGCCGCACTGAGCGAGCGCCAGGCACAACCGCTGCTGCACCGCGTGGATGCCGATCTCGGCTACGAGCAGTTCTTCCAGCAATGGCAGCCGGTGCTCGGCCAGGTGCTGGACGGAAACCCCGCCGCCGGCCAGGACCTGCGCCTGCAGGTGACCGCCTATGGCGAAGACAACGCCTTTGCCGCGCGCATCGTTGAACGCCGCCGCTTGAACAGCAGCGATCCCGCGGCCTGGCACCTGCAGCTGGACATTGCCGGCAGCGGCATGGCCTACCGGGCCGGTGACACCCTGCACGTGGTACCAGAGAACGACCCTGCACTGTTGCAGGCGCTGGCCAACTGGTACGGCGACACCGGCGCCGTGGCCAGCCTGCACGACCGCGAGCTGCGCCTGCTGGGCAAGAACGTACTGCGCGAACTGGCCCGGCTCGGCGGCAGCGATACATTGAAGGGCCTGCTGAAGGTCAGCCAGAAGCGCGAACTGGAGGCGTACCTGCACGGCCTGGACCTGCTGGACGTACTGCAGGATCACGCCACCCCGGACAGTGTTCCGCTGGCGCGCCTGCGCGAGCTGCTGTCGCCACGCCTGCCGCGTGCCTATTCGATTGCCTCGCACCCGTACGATGACCAGCTCAGCCTGTGCGTGCGCGAAGTACGCTACACCCTGCGTGGCCGCGAGCGCTTTGGCACCGCCACCGGCAGCCTGCTGCATGGCGGCGACCACGCCCGTGTGTACTGCCGCTCCAATCCGGGCTTCCATCTGCCCGATAGCGGGCAAGCACCGCTGTTGCTGGTCGGCACCGGCACCGGCATCGCGCCGTTGATGGGCCTGTTGCAGGAGCTGCAGGCGACCGCCTGCGAACGTGAAGTGCACCTGGTGTTCGGCGAGAAGCATCGCGAACACGATTACCTCTACCGCGGGCAGCTGCAGGACTGGCACGCGCGCGGCGCGCTGGCTGGCCTGCATACCGCGTTCTCACGCGATGGGGCCGACAAGGTCTATGTGCAGCATGTGCTGCAGCAGCGTGCCAGCGAGGTACGCGATGTGCTGGCCCGTGGTGGGCATCTGTACCTCTGCGGCAACAAGCGCCACCTGGAAGGCGCGGTGCGCGACGCCATCGATGCCATCGCTGGCGAAGGGCACTGGGACGCACTGCGCGGCGAAGGCCGCACGCACTGCGAACTGTATTGATCCGTCCGTCGGGTAGAGCCGGCCGCTGGCCGGCTGCG
>NZ_JASJSU010000099.1:0-11508 GCF_030237045.1 Stenotrophomonas maltophilia group sp. Smal17 | reverse complement strand
GGGCCCGGCACTACCCAAACCCCTTCTACATCGGCACGCCGACGATCACGCTGGACGCCTTGAACAGCACCGTCGCCGCGCTGCCTTCGCGCAGCTCCAGCGCCGCGGTGCTGGTGCGCGTGATCACCGCCACCACATTGCAGCCGTGGCCGATGTCCACCACCACCTCATCGTTCACCGCGCCCTCGGTGAGCCGGTCCACCTTGCCACTGAACTGGTTGCGTGCCGAATAACGCCCCTCCCCCTGCGCGACGATCACCGACGAAGCTTTCACCAGCGCATAGGCCGGCACGCCCACCGCCAGCCCCAATGCCTCCACGCTGCCGTGGGTGATCGTGGCCACCAGCGCCAGCCCCGGCGCCACTTCAATCTGCACTTCGTCGTTGACCGCACCGGTGGCCAGCGCGCTGACCCGGCCATGGAACTGGTTGCGTGCACTGGTGATCATGCCGATTCTCCGGATCAGGGCCAGATCCTCGTCCAGCCCGGGGGTGGCCTGCAGCGACTGCAGGAAGGTGCGGTGCGCGCGCTCGACCTCTTCGAAGCGGGCGATCAGCTGGTGGCCGCGCACGGTCAGCTGCGCACCGCCTCCTCCACGTCCGCCTACACTGCGCACGACCAGCGGCTCGCCGGCGGCGGTGTTCATCGCATCCACCGCATCCCAGGCGTTCTTGTAGGTCATGCCCATGCGCTTGGCGGCCTGGCTGATCGAGCCGCAGGCATCGATCAACCCCAACAGCGCGAAGCGCCCGCGGCCCCCCACGCTCTGCCCGGCAATGCTCAGCCACAGGTTGCCCTGCAGTTCCAACGGTGGCCCGGCCTCGCTCATGGTGCTCGTTTTCCTGCGTTGCGCGCGAACGGCCAGTGTACGGCGTCGCTCCCCCTGCACCGGGCTTGATATCGATCAAGGTGGCCGCGCCGGCCGGCGCCGAGAATCCCCGGGTCGGTCATCAAGTTGACCCCTGCCAACCGTTATATCATCTTGGATATAACGAACCCGAGGACTCGCGAGGATGCGTACCTGTCGTTTCGTTCTACCCCTGTCTGCCCTGCTGCTGCCGCTGGCCGCCACCGCCGCCGCCGACACCGCCTCGCCGCCGCCGGTATTCACCCTGGGCACCGTCGACGTGCATGCCGAACGCGGCACCTCGCCCACCGTGGCCGAACGCAGCCTCGACGCCGAGCGCATCCAGCAGCTGGACCGCAACACGGTCGGTGATGCGGTCAGCGTGCTGCCGGGCGTCAGCCTGGCGCGAAACTCGCGCAACGAGGACATGGTCTACCTGCGCGGCTTCGATGCCCGCCAGGTGCCGGTGTTCCTCGACGGCATCCCGCTCTACGTGCCCTATGACGGCTACGTGGATTTCGGCCGCTTCACCACCTTCGACCTGGCCGAGATCCAGGTCGCCAGCGGCGCGGCCTCGCTGCTGTACGGGCCGAACATCCTGGGCGGTGCGATCAACCTGGTCAGCCGCCGTCCCGAGCGCCCGCTGGAAGGTGATGTGCGCCTGGGAATCGCCGACGGTGGCGAGCGCAAGGCGGCGGTCAATCTTGGCGGCAGGCGCGGCGACTGGTACTTCCAGCTGGGCGCATCGATCCTGAAGGCCGATGACTTCCCGCTGCCGAAGGGCTTCGTCGATTACAAGCGGGTGCCCACCGACACCGGCAAGGACCGCCGCAACGCCTCGCGCGACGACCGCCGCCTGTCGTTCAAGCTGGGCTATACCCCACGCGAGGGCGACGAGTACGCGATCGGCTACGCGCGCCAGGACGGCGAGAAGGACAACCCGGTCTACACCGGCACCGCGCGCAGCGGCATCCGCTACTGGCGCTGGCCGTGGTGGGACAAGGACAGCCTGTACTTCATCGGCAACACCCGCCTGGGCGAGCACACCACGCTGCGCACCCGCGTCTACCGCGATACCTATGGCAATGGCCTGGACGCCTATACCGATGGCACCTACCAGGTAGCGATGGACAACAGCAGCTTCCCCAGCATCTACGATGACCGCACCGTGGGCGGCTCGGTGACCCTGGCCACGACGGCGCTGCCGCGCCAGGAACTGCAGTTCGCGATCCACTACAAGGAAGACCAGCACAGCGAGCGCAATCCGCATTCGCCGACCAAGGACTTCCGTGATGTCACTACCTCGGTGGCGATCGAGGACCGCATCGCACTGACCGATACCTCGCACCTGCGCGTGGGGGTCGGCCATGACCGCCGCGACGCCAAGCGCGTGTACTTCTGGCCGACCGGCAGCGCTGATGCCACCAATGCGGTACTGGAGTACGTGCAGCAGTTGGCGCCGGACCAGCAGTGGTACGCCAGCGTGGCGCGGCGCACGCGCTTCCCGACCATCAAGGACCGCTACTCGGCGCGCATGGGCGCGGCCCTGCCGAACCCGGACCTGAAGCCCGAGCACGCCACCCACTTCGAAGTGGGCCTGCGTGGCCGCTGGTGGGAAGGCGGCCAGCTGCAGGCGTCCCTGTTCCAGAGCCGCATCGATGATCTGATCCAGAACGCGGTAGTGGCGTCGCGCGAGTGCGGCGGCAGCACCTGCAACCAGGCGCAGAACATCGGCAAGGCCCGCCACCAGGGTGTGGAACTGGGCCTGCGCCAGCGCATCGGCGACGACTGGGACCTGCAGGCCAGCTACACCTGGCTGCGCCGCACCAACCTGCAGGACCGCAACGTGGCCCTGCTCGACAGCCCACGCCAGCGGCTGTTCATGGCGGTAGGCTGGCAGCTGCTGCCGCAGTGGAAACTGCAGGCCACGCTGGACGCCGAACAGGGCCGCAAGGTCAGCTACGCCGACGCGGCGCGACCGGTACGTGCGCTGCCCGGCTACGGCATCACCGGCCTGAAGGCCAGCTGGAGCCCGCGCGAGGCCTGGGATTTCGACCTCGGCGTGCGCAACATCGGTGACAGATGGTACGAACTGGCCGACGGCTACCCGATGCCGGGGCGTACCTGGTTCGCCAATGCCAACTGGAGGTTCTGAGCATGACCGCGTCCTCGACACCGCGCATCGCGGCGATCGTGCATGACCACAGCGGCGAGCCCGATGGACTGCTGGCCGCCTTCGCCGCGCGCCAGCTGGCCGCCGGACACCGCGTGCGCGGGCTGGTGCACCTGCCGCACGAGCCCGCGGCCAACGGCGGCAAGCGCATGGCGCTGATGGACGTGACCGATCCCGCTTCACGCTACCCGATCAGCCAGGCGCTGGGCCCGGCCTCGTGTGGCTGCAACCTCGACCCGGGCGGCATCGCCGATGCCAGCGTGGTGCTGCGCCGGGCGCTGCAGGACCATGCCGAGCTGGCCATCGCCAACCGCTTCGGCACGCTGGAATCGGAAGGCGGCGGCATGGCCGATGAGCTGCTGGCGCTGATGCTGGCGGGCATCCCGCTGCTGACCGCGGTGAAGCTGCCCTACCTCGACGCATGGCGGCAGTTCACCGGCGGCATGGCCGTCGAGCTGCCGGCCGAGGACGCGGCACTGCAAGCCTGGTGGGATGCCTGCCGTACCGCACCGGACGCGGCCGCATGAGGCGGCGCGCCCTGCTGCAGGCGTTCGCGCTGGCGCCCCTGCTGGCCGCCGGTGCCGAGCTGCTGGCGATGCCGGCACAGCGTGTGCTGCGGCTGGGCGCACCCAAGGCCACACCCAGGCGCGTGTTTGCGGCCGGTCCACCGGCCGCGGTGCTGCTGGCTGCGGTGGCGCCCGAGCGCCTGCTCGGCTGGCCGATGAAGGTGTCGCCCGACGCGCTGGCGCAGCTGCCGGCGGTCGTGCGTGCATTGCCGGTGGTCGGCCGCCTGGCCGGGCGCGGCAGTACGGTCAGCCTCGAGCGCCTGCTCGCGATGCAGCCGGACCTGGTGCTGGATGCAGGAGATTTCGATGCCAGCTATCGCGACGCGGCCGAGCGGGTGTGGAAGCAGACCGCGATTCCCTTCGAGCTGATTGCCGGGCGCCTGCCTGATCATCCAGCGCAGCTGCGCCACGTCGGCAGGTTGCTTGGCGTGGCCGCACGCGGCGAAGCCTTGGCGCAGGCAGCCGAAGCGCAACTGGCGCTGGTCCGCGAGGTACTGGCGGCGCGTCCGGAGGCGGCGCGGCCCAGCGTTTACTACGGGCGCGGCAGCGATGGCCTGGAAAGCGGCCTTTCCGGCTCGATCAATACCGAAGTGATCGAGTTCTGTGGCGGGCGCAATGTGGCGGCCAGTGCCGGTGCCGGCGGCCTGGCCCGCGTCTCATTCGAACAACTGCTGGCCTGGGACCCGGACGTGATCCTGACCCAGGATGCTGGCTTCGCCGCTCATGCCGCACAGGATCCGCGCTGGCGTGCGCTGCGCGCCGTGCGGGACGCGCGGCTGTACTGCGCGCCGGTGCTGCCGTTCGGTTGGCTGGATGGCCCGCCCGGCATCAACCGCCTGCCTGGCCTGCCGTGGCTGTTGTCCAGGCTGCATCCCGGCGCGACGCCCTCGCTTGCACCTGCTGCCCTTCGCGGGCGCATCAGCGCGCTGCATCATCTGCTGTGGGGCCAGCCATTGCCCGCCGCGCTTGCACGCAGCCTGCAGGCGAACGCCTGAGCATGCGCACGCTTCCACGTTGGGCCTGGCATGCCGGTGGCTGGAGCCTGCTGCTGGCGATGCTGCTGCTGGCGTTCTCGGTCGGCCAGTTCCCGGTGCAACCGGCGGCGCTGCTGCACGCCATCGGCTGGCAGCTGTTCGGCATCGGTGATCCCCCCGCGCCTGCGGTGCAGGTGGCGCTCTGGCACATCCGCCTGCCGCGCGTGCTGGCCGCCGTCCTGATCGGCGCGGTGCTGTCCGCCGCTGGCGCGGCCTACCAGGCCATGTTCCGCAATCCGCTGGTGTCGCCGGACATCCTCGGCGTCTCCGCGGGCGCGGGCCTTGGCGCGTCGCTGGGCCTGTTCCTCGGCCTGCCGATGCTGCTGGTACAGGGCGTCGCCTTTGCCGGCGGGTTAGGCGCGGTCGGCCTGGTCTGCCTGGTGGCGGCGCTGGTGCGTCGTCATGACCCGGTGCTGGTGCTGGTGCTGGCCGGTGTTGCGGTGTCGGCGCTGCTCGGTGCCGGCATCTCGCTGTTGAAGCTGCTGGCTGATCCGTACACGCAGTTGCCGTCGATCACCTTCTGGCTGCTCGGTGGCCTGAACGCGGTGGTCATCGACGACCTCAAGGTCACCGCGCCATTGCTGCTGATCGGGCTGTTGCCGCTGGTGCTGCTGCGCTGGCGGGTGAACCTGCTCGGCCTCGGCGACGAGGAGGCCAGCGCGCTGGGCGTAGCGGTCACGCCGCTGCGCTGGACACTGATCGCCGCCGCCACGCTGTGCACGGCAGCAGCGGTGTCGCTGGCCGGCATCATCGGCTGGGTCGGGCTGGTGGTTCCGCACATCGCGCGGTTGCTGGTCGGCGCCGACTTCCGCCGCCTGTTGCCGGCCAGCCTGCTGCTCGGCGCCAGTTTCCTGCTCGCGGCCGATACGCTGGCGCGTACCCTGGCGCCGATCGAACTACCGCTCGGCATCCTCACCGCGTTTGTCGGCGTGCCCTGCTTCCTGCTGGTACTGGCGCGCAGCGAGCGTCGGCCATGAGCGGCAGCACACCGTTGCTGGAAGCGCGCGGACTGGTCATCGGCCATGCCGGCGTGGCACTGGGTGCGCCGTTCGCGTTGTCGGTACGCCCCGGTGAGGTGCTGTGCCTGCTGGGCCCGAACGGCTGTGGCAAGACCACCCTGTTCCGCACCCTGCTCGGCCTGCTGCCCGCCGTGCGCGGCCAGGTGGACCTGCAGGGAACGCCGCTGCGCGCGCATGACCGCGCTGCCATCGCTCGCCGCATCGGTTATGTCCCGCAGGCCTCACCCATGCCTTTCGCCTGGCGCGTGCGCGAGGTGGTGGCCATGGGCCGCGCCGCGCACCTGGGCCTGCTGGCCGCCCCCGGTCGTGCCGATGAAGCCATCGCCGGGGAGTGCCTGCGCGAACTGGGGTTGCATGCGCTCGCCGAACGCACGGTGACCACGCTCAGTGGCGGCGAGCGCCAGCTGGTGCTGATCGCGCGTGCGCTGGCCCAGCAGGCGCACCTGCTGGTGATGGACGAGCCCACCGCCAGCCTCGACTTCGGCAACCAGCTGCGCATCCTCGATACCGTGCGTCGCCTGGCCGACCGTGGCATCGGCGTGCTGCTGTCCACCCATCAACCGCAGCACGCGCTGCAGGTCGCCGACCGCATCGCACTGATGGCGGCGGGCAGCCTGCAGGCACTGGGCCCTGCGCGGGAGATCGCCACCCCCGAACGCCTCGCCACGCTGTATGGCGTCGATGCGGCACGCGTCGCTGCCGCCCTGCCCGCTTCTGGATCTTCCACATGAGTACACCGCTTCCCACCCCGATCGACCATGCCGCGCGCTATCGCCAGCACCTGCTGGCCTGTGGTTTCCAGGCCAAGCCGGCCAGTGCCTGGGATGCGCGCGCCGCGCAGACCAGCTGGAAGCGCCGCCACGACGACTACAGCGACGCCTTCCTGGCCCGGCTTGATCTGGGGGGTGTGGCCACGGTGTTGGATGTCGGCTGCGGGCCGGGCCTGCTGAGCCTGCCCATCGCTGCACAGGTGCAGCACGTGCATGCCCTGGACTACAGCAGCGGCATGCTCGACGGACTACGCGCCGCGATCGCACGCGACGGTGTCTCCAACATCACCCCGTGGCCGCTGTCGTGGACCGATGACTGGCACGCCGTGCCGTGCTGCGACCTTGCCATTGCCTCGCGTTCGCTGATGGTGCCGGACCTCGAGGCAGCGCTGCGCAGGCTGGACGCGCACGCACGTCAGCGCGCCTGCATCACCTTCGCCACCGGCCCGCGTGCCGGCGTGCCCGAGCTGGCCGAGCTGCTCGGCCGCGACTGGGTACCCATGCCCGACCACCGCTACCCGATCAACATGCTGCTGGACATGGGCCGCGAGCCGCAGGTGGATTACCTGCCCGAATCGGTGCGCGACGTCGCCCAGGATGCCGACGGCCTGGTGCGCCAGGCCGTGGAGCTGTTCGGTCCGCTGGATGCGGATGAAGAGGCGCGGGTGCGCGCGTGGCATGCACGCTCGCCGCAACACCGGTTCGGCATGGCGCCAACGCGGCGCTGGGCGTTCATCCAGTGGGCGACCAACGATTGACCCGGTAGAGCCGGCCGCTGGCCGGCTGCTCCGGATTCCATGATTGCCGGCCATCGGCCGGCACTACCATCAGATGCAACCAACCATCGCCAGTGCGCCCATCACGCGTCACTCGCCGACGATGCGGCCGTCCACCACGCGGGCCACCTGCTGGCCGAACACGGCCACGTCCCGCGGGTCATGGCTGATCAGCAGCAACGGGATGCCGGTCTTGTCCAGCACTGTCTCCAGTTCCTGGCGCAGGTGCTGGCGCAGGTCGTGGTCCAGCGCGGAAAACGGTTCGTCCAGCAGCAGCGCCTGCGGCTGGGTCACCAGGGCGCGCGCCAGGGCGGTGCGCTGGCGCTGGCCACCGGATATCTGCGATGGCAGCAGATCGCCCACCGTGTCGATGCGGAAAGCATGCAACCACTGCTCCACCGCATCGAAGCGCTGGCTGCTGCGTGGATTCAACCAGCCCTTCTGCAGCCCGAACGCCACGTTCTGGCGCACGCTCAGGTGCGGGAACAGCGCATAGTCCTGGAACACGTAGCCCAGCCGGCGACGCTGTGGCGGCAGGTCCACGCCGGTTGCGGCATCGAACAGGGTCTGTCCCTGCAGGCGCACATGGCCCTGGCCGGGCCGCAGCAGCCCGGCCACCGCCTTCAATGTCAGGCTCTTGCCCGCGCCGGAGGGCCCAAACAGCACCACCTGCCGCTGCGAGCACTGCAGCGACACGTCCAACACGAAATCCTGTCCGGCCGCCTGCAGCCGCCGCTGCACCTGCAGGTCAAGCCACATCACGCAGCTCCCGGCGGCGTCCGCCGACCAGCCGCGCGGCCAGCAGCAGGATCACGATGCACACCACCGAGGTCAGGATCACCAGCGCATTGGCCTTGCCATCCTGCCCGGCCTGCACCGCCTCGTAGATGGCGATCGACAGCGTCTGCGTGCGGCCCGGAATGCTGCCGGCCACCATCAGCGTGGCGCCAAACTCGCCCATCGCGCGCGCAAAGGCCAGCAGCAGGCCGGCAAGGATGCCACGCCAGGCCAACGGCAGCGTGACCCGGAAGAACACCGCCGCTTCGGACACGCCGAGCGTGCGCGCGGCCTGCTCCAGTTGCCCGTCCACGCCCTCGAACGCCGCGCGTGCCGGCTTGAACACCAGCGGCAGCGAGGCCACCGCCGCCGCGATCACCGCGGCCTGCCAGGTGAACACCAGGTTGATGCCGAACCAAGACTGCAGCCACGCGCCGATCGGGCCCTTGCGGCCGATCAGCACCAGCAGGTAATAGCCGAGCACCGTCGGTGGCAGCACCATCGGCAGGGTCAGCAGTGAATCCAGCAGCTCACGGCCCGGAAAGCGCCGACGCGCCAGCAGCGCGCCCAGCGCCACGCCCAGCACCAGGTTGATCGCGGTGGCCCAACCGGCCACCTTCAGCGACAACCCCAGTGCGCTCCAGTCGAGATCCATGCCTCAGGGCTTGCCGAATCCGTGTTTGGCCAGGATCGCCTGGCCCTGCGCCGAGCGCACGAACGCCGTGAAGCGCTTGGCCTCGGCCGGCTGCGCGCTGGCCTTGGTCACCGCCAGCGGATAGGCAATGCGCCCCGACACCGGCACTGCGAAGGCACGACGGACACGGTCAGGCATGGCCTGCGCATCGGTCGCATAGACGAAACCGGCGTCCACTTCACCACGCGCCACGTAATCCAGCGACTGGCGCACGTTCTGCGTGGTGATGGTCTTGCCCTGCACCGACGGCCACAGGCCCGCCGCTTCCAGCGCGCCCCTGGCATAGCGGCCGACCGGCACACTGTCCGGGTTGCCCAGCGCAATGCGCTGCACGCCGGTACCGGCCAGGTCCTTCAAACTGCGCGGCGCGGCCTTGGCCTGCGGCGGCACCACCACCCACAGCGCATTCACCGCGAACACCTCGCGCGTGCCCGCGGCCAGCAGGTCCTGCTGCTGGGCCTGGTCCATGGTGGTTTCATCGGCGGAGGCGAACACGTCCACCGGCGCGCCGCGGCTGATCTGCTGCAGCAGCACGCCCGAGGCGGCGAAGTTGAAATCGACCTTGGTTCCCGGGTGTGCCTTCTCGTAGGCGGCGCCCAGTTCACGGAAGCTCTCGGTCAGGCTCGATGCCGCCGACACCGTCAGGTCGGCCGCCCAGGCCGGCACCGTGGCCAGCAGTCCCAGCAACAACAGTCCCGCTCGTTTCATGGTCGGCTCCCGGCCTGGTTCAGTTCGGATCGGATTCGTCAGCCACCGCCAGCGCCGCCAGGCGCTCGGGCTGCAAGAGCAGGATCTCGCGCTGCTTCACCGCGATGATCCCATCATCGCTCAGGCGGCGCAGCACGCGGCTGGCGGTTTCCGGCGCCATCCGCAGGTAGTTGGCGATCTCGGTCCGCGCCATGGTCAGGTTGAAGCGCGTGGCCGAGAATCCGCGCCGTGCATAACGTTCGGACATGTCCAGCAGGAACGCGGCCATGCGCTCCTCGGTGCGGTGGTTGGCCGCCAGCGTGGCGACCTTGCCGATCTCCGCACTGAGCAGGCTGAACAGCTTGGCCTGCAGCCCAGGCATGCGCGTGGCCAGCAGGCTCAACTTGGGGAACGAGATGCGGCACAGGTGCACGGTATCCAGCGCCACCGCATTGCAGGGGAAGCGCGAACCATGGATCGCGTTCAGGCCGATCACCTCGCCTGGCAGGCTGAAGCCCAGCACCTGTTCATTGCCCTGGCTGTCATCGACGAAGGTCTTGACCATGCCCGCGCGCACCGCCGCGATCGAATCGAACGATTCGCCGGCACGGAAGATGTAGTCACCGGCATGGAACGGACCGACATGGTCGACCAGCACATGCAGGTCACCCAGCGCGGTCTTGTCATACCCCTGCGACATGCAGGCATCGGAGAACGCACAGGTGCTGCAGAAATGCAGAGCGTCGCCGTCGTCGGCAGCAGCGGGATTCGGTGTCGCCTGGCGAAGGCGGCCATGCGAGGGCGGATTCGGAGACATCGAGGCAAGACTCAAGCGATGGCGGCCGCCGGCCGGAAGCATGCAGCCATCATACGCCACAGCAGGCGACCTTCTTCGGCCAGGCGCAGCACGCGTGCGTCCCACTCCGCCCAGCCGCGAGCGAGCAGTGGCGACAGGGCCGGCAGCTGTGCGGCGAAGCACTCCTCGAACGGTTCATCGTTGCGCCATTCGAAGGCGGCGGCATCGAGGGCATGGTCGCAGGCAATGCTCTGCGCCACCTCGGCCGCCAGCCGCTCGTCTTCAGACAGGATCAGGCCGGCGGACACGCCGATGTGCCCGGCCTGCAGCCGGGCGCGCCATTGATCCCATTCGTCCTCCAGCCGGTAGAACACCTCGCCGATCTGGCTGCAGGCAGACAGGCCGAGGCCAATGAAATCGCTGCGGTCACGGCGCGGCACGCCCGCCTGGTCGCAGTGGCGCTGGCCATCGCCAGGCCCGTGCGGGTTCGGCAGGTCACCGCGTTGATAGTGATCGCCGCCGATCGCCTCGTAGCCCGCTGCGCGCAGCAGGCGCCAGGCCTGCAGCCAGTTCGCGGCGGACGGATGCTGCGGCAACGCGCACGGTGCCGGCAGCAGCACGCGCTCGGGCGCTTCGGCCAGCACCTCATGCAGGCGTTCGATGAAGCCTGCATCCTCGCAGGCTGGCACCCGCAACTGGTAGTAACGCGCGGTGAAGCCCACCTGCCGCGCCTGCGCCAGCAGGGTCGGCCCCGGCGCGTCAGCCCGGTCGATCACGTTCAGGCGGGTGCACCCCAGCGCACGTAGTTGTGCCGGTGACAACGCGCTGCCTGCATCCAGCCGCACCTCCACCTGGGGTCGTGCCACGGTGCGCAGATGCTGCGGCACCGCGTCCAGCAGCTGGCCCAGCTGCGGCGGTGGCAGCGTTTCGGCCAGCCCCAGCTGCAGGACCATGGCGACCACCTCGCGGTCCTCGGCCAGTGCATCGGCCTGCAACCGCAACGCCTGCAGTAGTGTCTCCAGATAGGCCTGCGGCGATACCTCGCGTCCGCCGCGGCCGGCCTGGAAACCCAGGGTCAGGCCGCGCGGGATCAGGTGCTCGTTGCTGGCGCGCACCGCGGCGCGCCATCCACTTTCGCCGAAGCCGGTGCTGAACTGGTCAGCCGGCGGGAACAGCACATGCCGGGGTTGCCGCAGCAATGCCGCCTGCAGCGCGGTGTCCTCACTCTGATCAACGTGGAAGCTCATGGCAGACATCTTCGGGCGTCCCTCCTCGCGTTGCCCTGATTGAAATCAAGCGCGACGCATCCGCGGATTCATGCCGGCCAGCGGCCGGCACTACCCTTTCACCGCTACCCGGTAGTGGGGGG
>NZ_JASJSU010000098.1:0-15536 GCF_030237045.1 Stenotrophomonas maltophilia group sp. Smal17 | reverse complement strand
CCCCCCCCCCCCCGCCAACCCAGGGATAGCCCGCTTTTGACGTTGCTTCGGCCTCTGCGGGTTCCGGGCGCCGCCCGGACGACTACAATCCCCTTCATGCTGAAATTCTCGAATACCTCCCGCCGGGGGCGCCGGTGAGCGGCCGTGGTGGCAATGACGGCCAGGTCCGCATCATCGGTGGCCGCTGGCGCAATACCCGCCTGCCGGTGCCGACCCTGCCGGGCCTGCGGCCAAGCAGCGACCGCGTTCGCGAAACGCTGTTCAACTGGCTGATGCCCCGGCTGGGCGGGGCGCGGGTGCTCGACCTGTTCGCCGGCAGCGGCGCGCTGGGCCTGGAGGCCGTCTCGCGCGGCGCCGCCCACGCCACCCTGGTCGAGCGCGATGCCCAGCTCGGGCGCAACCTGTCCGCCGCCGTCGCCAAGCTGCAGGCGGTAGACCAGGTCACCGTGGTCCAGGCCGATGCCCTGCGCTGGCTGCAAAGCGCCCCGGCGCAGCAGGCCGACCTGGTGTTCATCGACCCGCCGTTCGCCGATGGCCTGTGGCAGGACGTGCTGGCCCAGCTGCCGCGGCACCTGGCCGCCGATGCCTGGCTGTACCTGGAATCGCCGGCCGGCCACGTCCCGTCACTGCCGGCGGAATGGCTGCTGCACCGCGAGGGCGGCACCCGTGAGGTGCGCTTTGCCCTGTACCGCCGCGCCACTGCTACACTTTGACTTCATCTGAACATCTGCATCCGCCCATGACCGTGGCCAACCGCCGCATTGCCGTCTATCCCGGCACGTTCGATCCGATCACCAATGGTCATATCGACCTGGTGAGCCGGGCCGCGCCGTTGTTCGAAAAGGTCGTGGTCGGCGTGGCGCAGAGCCCGTCCAAGGGCCCGGCGCTGCCGCTGGAACAGCGCGTGCAGCTGGCCCGCGGCGCACTGGGCCACCACGGCAATGTCGAGGTCATCGGCTTCGATACGCTGCTGGCCCATTTCGTCCGTTCGGTCCAGGGTGGGGTGCTGCTGCGCGGCCTGCGCGCGGTGTCCGACTTCGAATACGAGTTCCAGATGGCCAGCATGAACCGCCATCTGATCCCCGAGGTCGAGACCCTGTTCCTGACCCCGGCCGAGCAGCACAGCTTCATTTCGTCCTCGCTGGTCCGCGAGATCGCGCGCCTGGGCGGTGACGTGTCCGGTTTCGTGCCGGCCGCGGTGCTCGAAGCCCTGCGCAAGGTCCGCGAAGCGAAGTCGGCACAGTCGTAAGTCCCGCTGTACCCGCACCCCATTACGTACACCACCACGCACCATTCCGGGAGGAAACCCATGAACACCACCATGCGCGCGATGCTGATCGCTTCGTTGGCCCTGGCCTTCACCGCCTGCAAGAAGGAAGAGGCCGCTCCGGTCGACGAAGCCAAGCAGGCGCTGGTCGCGCCGTCCAAGGACGACGATGCAGGCTGGAAGAAGTACCTGCAGGAAGTGGCCATCCAGAACATGGGCAACATCACCAACAGCCCGTTCCTGTACTACCTCTCGCCGGAATCGGACCCGGACTTCCAGGCCAAGTACGAGCGCCAGACCGAGAGCGCGACCCAGGCCGTGGCCCGTGGCGTGCAGCCGGGCAACATGCTGGCCTTCGGTTCGTCGGCCTCGGGCAAGATGGCTGACATGATCCAGGCCGTGTTCAAGGACGTGGGGCCGGATTCGATGAAGGGCGTGCGCGTCGTCTTCATCGGCCAGTCGGCCGACAACGCCCGCGTGCAGGCTGCGATCCAGCCGACCGGTGCCGAGTACATTTTCGTCGAAGCCAAGTAAGACCGAGCCATGGCGGCCATGCTCCGGCATGGCCCGGGCGGCGCTCCGCAAGCGCGCCGCTGATGACCTGACCGGCCCGCGCGCCCGCGCTGGCCGGTCCTTGTCCCAAGGCGCGGGCGAGGAGTATCGCCATGTCGCTGAAAATCAACGAGCTCTGCGTCAACTGCGACGTATGCGAGCCGGCCTGCCCGAACCAGGCCATTGCGATGGGTGAAACCATCTACGTGATCGACCCTGCGCGCTGCACCGAATGCGTGGGTCATTTCGACGAGCCACAGTGCGTGGTCGTCTGCCCGGTCGAATGCATCGATCCGGACCCGGAGATCGTGGAAACGGAAGACCAGCTGCTGGCCAAGCTGCGCCAGCTGCAGCACGATCACCCCGAACTCTATGCGGAGCCCCCATCCGAATGAAGACGCTGATCGTCCGTCCGCTGTTGCTGCTCGGCCTGCTGCTGAGCCCGATCGCCTGGGCCGACAGCCCTGTCCGTGCCGAACGCCCCGACGGCGCCGCCATTGCCAGTGGCCATGCGCTGGCCACCCAGGCCGGCATCGACATCCTGGCGCAGGGCGGCAATGCCTTCGACGCCGCGGTGGCCGTATCGTCCACGCTGGCGGTGGTCGAACCGATCAGTTCCGGGCTGGGCGGCGGTGGCTTCTTCCTGCTGCACGACGCGGCCACTGGCAAGGATGTGATGCTGGACGCGCGCGAGACTGCACCGGCTGCGGCAACGCCCCAGGCGTTCCTCGACAAGCAGGGCAACCTCGACCGTGACCGCTCGGTCAACGGCGCCTGGTCGGCGGGCATTCCGGGCCTGCCTGCGGCGCTGGTCGAACTGTCGGCCAAGCATGGCAAGCTGCCGCTGTCGGCGTCGCTGCAGCCGGCCATCCGCATCGCGCGCGAAGGTTTCCCGGTGTACGAGCGCATGGCCAAGGGCTATGCCTCGCGCCGTGAAGTGATGGAGCGCTTCCCCGGCACCCGCGAGGTCTACCTGCGCAACGGCAAGCCGATCGCCACCGGCGACCTGTTCAAGCAGCCGGAACTGGCGCAGACGCTGGAACGGCTGGCCGCCGGTGGCTTCGACGGTTTCTACAAGGGCCAGACCGGCAAACTGCTGCTGGAAGGCGTGAAGCAGGCGGGCGGCAAATGGACCGCCGAGGAACTGGCCGGATACCGGGTGAAGCAGCGCGAACCGATCGTCTTCAACTACAACGGCTGGAAGATCACCACGGCGCCGCCGCCGTCGTCCGGTGGCATCGCGCTGGCCAGCATGCTGCAGATCCTCGAAGGCTGGGACATCAAGAAGATGGACCCGGCCCACCGCACCCACCTGGTGGTGGAGTCGATGCGCCGCGCCTACCGCGACCGCACCTTCTTCCTGGGTGATCCGGACTTCGTGCAGATCCCGCAGAAGGTGCTGACCAGCAAGGATTACGCGCAGGGCCTGCGGGCCACCATCCATCCGGAGAAGGCCACGCCCAGCGACCTGCTGTCGGGCAATCCGACGCCGCTGGAAGATGACGAGACCACCCACTTCTCGATCATCGACCGCGACGGCAACCGCGTCGGTGCCACCCAGACCGTCAACCTGCTGTACGGCTCGGGGCTGATTCCGAAGGGCACCGGCGTGCTGCTGAACAACGAGATGGACGACTTCGCGCTGAAGCCGGGCACGCCCAACGCGTTCGGCGTGATGGGCTATGAAGCCAATGCGCCGAAGGCGGGCAAGCGCATGCTCAGCTCGATGACGCCCACCTTCATGGAGAACGCCGACAAGGTGGTGGTGCTGGGCACCCCGGGTGGCAGCCGCATCATCACCATGGTGCTGCTGGGCATCCTCGGCTACGACGCCGGTCTGGACGCACAGCAGGTGGCTGCGCTGCCGCGTTACCACCACCAGTGGCTGCCGGACCTGATCGAAGCCGAAGACGATGCGTTCGATGCCGGCACGGTGAAGCAGCTGCAGGCGATGGGCCACAGGATCGACCTGCCAGGCAACGTCGCTGCCGGTGGCCGCGGTTCCAGCCATGTGTGGGGCAACCTGCAGACCGTGGAATGGGACCGCAAGTCCAACACGCTGTTCGGCGGCAGCGACCCGCGCAACCCGGTGGGCAGCGCCCAGGTCGTGCCAGCGCGCTGATCCGGTTGTGCCGGCCGCTGGCCGGCAATCCGCTGGATCATCGAAACCCCGCCCGCAACGGCGGGGTTTTCCGTTTCCTTTCTAGCGATTATTTAACGAGCCGGCGCCGATAATCGACTCATGAAACTCTGGTCTATTCGTGGAAACTCGCAGCGCCTCGATGGCGGTGCGATGTTCGGCAACGCGCCGCGCGCGTTATGGGAAAAATGGGCAGCGCCGGACGAGCTCAACCGCATCGAGCTGGCCTGCCGTGCGCTGCTTGCCAGCCCGCTGGAAGGCAAGACGGTGTTGTTCGAAACCGGTATCGGCGCGTTCTTCGATCCGCGCATGCGCGAGCGCTATGGCGTGCAGGAAAGCCAGCACGTGCTGATCGATTCGCTGCGCGAAGCCGGTTTCGAACACGAGGACATCGATGTGGTGGTGCTCAGCCACCTGCACTTCGATCATGCCGGTGGCCTGCTGGCGGCATGGAGCGAAGGGCGGGAGCCCGAGCTGCTGTTCCCCAACGCGACCTACGTGGTGGGCGCACAGCACTGGCAGCGCGCCGTGCAGCCGCATCCGCGGGATCGGGCCAGCTTCATTCCGGAGCTGCCGGGCCTGCTGCAGGCCAGTGGCCGCCTGGAAGTGGTGGACGGGGAATACTCCAAGGCGTTGGGGCGCAGCGTGCGTTTCAGCTACAGCGATGGCCACACGCCAGGGCTGATGCTGGCCGAGATCGTCGGCCATGCGCATGCCGGCGAGGGCGCGCATGGTGGCGTGGTGTTCTGCGCCGACCTGATTCCGGGCCGCTCATGGGTACACGTGCCGATCACCATGGGCTACGACCGCAACGCCGAGCTGCTGATCGACGAGAAGCGGCAGTTCCTCGAGGACAAGCTGGCGCGCAACGTGCATCTGTTCTTCACCCACGATCCGCAGGTGGCGTTGGCGCAGCTCGGTCGCGATGACAAGGGTCGTTTCGTCACCCTGCATGAGCAGGGTGAACTGAAGGCGCGCGCATTGGGGTAATGAAATGGCCGGGCAATGCCCGGCCCTTCACTGATGCAGTAGAACCACGCCATGCGCGGATGGCGTTCTATCCGGGCGCGACGATTACGACGCCTTCAGGCAGCTGCTCATGAAGGTCTTGCGTGCATCACCGGCCAGCTTCTTGGCGCCCGCATCGGCATTGCACTTGCGCATGCGCTCCTGCTGCGGGTTGACCGCCTTGGTTTCGGTGGCGTGGCCGCTGAGGCAGGCGCTCTGCGCGGTCTTGTAGGCGTCGCCCTTCAGCCCCTTGTTCTTGGCCGAGCAGTCGGCCATGCGCTGCTGCTGCGGGGTGGTGGCGTTGGCGGCCAGCGGCAGGCCGACCAGAAGAACGGCGGCCAGCAGGAAAGAGGCTTTCATCAGGGTGCTCCAGGCGGTGGCGGGTGCGCGGAGCATTCGCTTCCGGCCCGCAAGGCCACGTGAAGAATCGCCGCCCGGTCGCGCCTGCTTGCGTCGGCATTCAGATCGGCGTATTACTTAGCCATATGGGTAAGTATGATCCCGCCATTCAACGGATCTTCCACGCCCTGGCCGACCCCACCCGTTGCGCGATCGTGGCCGCGCTGGGGCAGGGGCCGTGCACGGTGTCGATGCTGGCCGAGCCGTTCCAGATGGCGTTGCCTTCGCTGATGAAGCACCTGGCCGTGCTGGAACGCAGCGGCGTCGTGCGCAGCCACAAGCAGGGGCGCATACGTACCTGCGAACTGGTGCCGGCGCGGCTGGGCCAGGCCGAGCAGTGGCTGGCCGAACAGCGCGTCCTGTGGGATGCGCGTGCCGACCGCATGGTCGATTTCGTCGAAACCCTTCACCGACAGGAGCAGGCTCATGGCCGAGGACGCAAGTAGCAATCCGGACACCGATCTGGTCATCAGCCGCTTGTTGAACGCACCGCGCGCGGCACTCTGGCGGGCCTGGACAGACCCCGAACTGCTGCGCCAGTGGTGGTGCCCGAAGCCGTGGACCACCGAGGTGCGTGCGTTCGACCTGAGTCCTGGCGGGGCCTTCCACACCTTCATGCAGGGCCCCGATGGCGGCAGCAGTGACAATCCGGGCAGCTTCCTGGAGGTGGTGCCGCAGCAGCGCCTGGTGTTTACCTCGATGCTGGGCGCGGGCTGGCGCCCGCAGTCACCGTGGCTGGGCTTCACCGCCATCATCACGATGGAGGACGAGGGCCAGGGCTGCCGTTACACCGCGCGGGTGATGCATCCGGACAAGGCGCTGCGCGACCAGCATGAGTAGCTGGGCTTCTTCGACGGCTGGAACACCGCCATCGGCCAGCTGGAGGCCTTCGCGGCCGGGTTGTAATGCCGTGCCTGGGGTCAGATCCCCTTCGCAGCGAAAGGGTTCTGACCCCGGTTCAGCGGATCAACCGACGCGGGTACCGAAGATGCGGTCGCCGGCATCGCCCAGGCCCGGCAGGATGTAGCCCTTGTCGTTGAGCTGGGCATCGATGGCCGCGGTGTAGATCTCCACGTCCGGATGCACGGCCTTGACCGCGTCGATGCCTTCCGGCGCGGCGACCAGGAAGATGCCCTTGATGCGGCGGGCGCCTGCGCGCTTGAGCATGTCGATGGTGGCGATCAGGGTGCCGCCGGTGGCCAGCATCGGATCCAGGATCAGCGCATCGCGCTCTTCCAGGCGACCGGTCAGGCGCTCGAAGTAGGGCACCGGCTGCAGGGTTTCCTCATCACGCTGCAGGCCGACCACGCTGACGCGGGCGGCCGGGATCAGCGACAGCACGCCGCTGAGCATGCCCAGGCCGGCACGCAGGATCGGCACCACGGTGATCTTGGCGCCGGCGATGCGCTGCACGGTGACCGGGCCGGCCCAGCCGGGCAGGGTGTGCGGCTCGGTGTCCAGGTCGGCGGTGGCCTCGTAGGCCAGCAGCGTGCCCAGCTCATTGGCCAGTTCGCGGAAATCCTTGGTGCTGAGTGCGGCGTTGCGCATCAGGCCGATCTTGTGCTGCACCAGCGGGTGGCGCACTTCGACGATCTTCATGGTCGGGAAGGGGAAAAGGAGAGAGGACGCCATTTTGCCGGATCGGTGGGCCGAACCCAAACCCGCGCTTCGTCAAATGTGCAGATCCATGTCATGGCCATGCAACCTTGCGGACATACCGTGCAGACCCATTCTTAACAGGAATGGGGATTCCCAGTGCATATCAAGACTCCGTTGGCCGTTGCCATCACCCTGACCCTGGCGATGGGGGCGGTTGCACCGCTGCAGGCCGCCGGGCAGCAGGCGGTTGCCGCCACCGGCGCGGTGGCCGCCGACGCGGTCGACCTCGACCGCATCGAAGTGCGTGCGCAGCTCGAATCGCAGATCCGCGCGGTCGACCTCAAGCGCAGCAGCGATGCCATCGAGGACGCCGTGTCCTCCGATGCCCTGGGCCAGTACCCGGACAAGAACGTGGCCGAGTCGCTGCAGCGCCTGCCGGGCGTCAGCGTGACCCGTGACCAGGGCGAAGGCCGCTTTGTGGTCATCCGCGGCCTGGACGCCAACCTCAACAGCGTCAGCGTCGATGGC
Organism: Stenotrophomonas maltophilia group sp. Smal17; assembly: GCF_030237045.1. Lineage (NCBI taxonomy): Bacteria > Pseudomonadati > Pseudomonadota > Gammaproteobacteria > Lysobacterales > Lysobacteraceae > Stenotrophomonas > Stenotrophomonas maltophilia group sp. Smal17. Next base: position 8,043 of record NZ_JASJSU010000098.1, on the reverse strand, counting down.
ATCGCCATCGGCACGCCGGAGGATTCCAGCCGCGCCGCGCCGCTGGACGTCATCCCGTCCGATTCCACCGAGCGCCTGCGCGTGGTCAAGTCGCCAACCCCGGACATGCCGGGCGATGCCATTGGTGGCGCGGTGCTGGTGGAGTCGGCCTCGGCCTTCGACCGCGACGGTCGCAGCCTGCGCGCCAAGATCGAGGGCAGCCACCAGCAGCTGTCCGGCGAGACCAGCCCCAAGGCCGCTTTCAACTACAGCGAAGTGTTCAACGACACCTTCGGCGTGGCGCTGGGCGTGAACTACCAGAAGCGCAAGTTCGAGTCGGACAACACCGAAGTGGAATACGACGGCGAGGATGATGCCGCGCCTGGCGACGTCACTGCGATCAACCTGCAGCACCGCAAGTACGAGATCGAGCGCAAGCGCATCGGTGCCAACCTCAACCTCGACTGGCGCCCGAACGAAGACAGCAAGTACTACCTGCGCACGCTGTACAGCCAGTTCGACGATGCCGAAACCCGCCAGCGGGTGATCTTCAACTTCGATGACGCGAAGATGGTCAAGACCGGCACCGACCAGTACCGCCTGGATGGCATGCCGAAGGATTCGATCGACAAGCGCATGCGCTACCGCACCAAGAAGGAAAACACCTTTGCGGCAAGCCTGGGCGGCGAGAACAAGCTGACCAATGCCGTGGTCGATTACAAGGTGGGCTACACCCGCACCGAAGAGCGTGTGAACGACGAGATGGAGGCCCGCTTCAAGCTCAACGGCGCGCCGTTCAACGGCAGCCTGGACCAGCGCAGTCGACTGCCCAGCTACAGCTTCGACAACCCGCAGTGGCTGGACAACGGCAACTACGCGTTCGACCGCTTCGTTCTCTCGCCCAAGCAGGTCAATGACAAGGAACACAGCGCGCAGGTCAACGTGCGCTTCGACGGCGACAGCGGCAGCATCAAGATCGGCCTGCTGGGCCGCTGGCGCGACCGCGACGTCAACGTTGATGAGAGCGAGCTGCGCGTCGGCCCGAAGGTGGCGCTGTCGAGCTGGACCACCTCCTCGCCGGAGCATCGCCACGGCAACATGGGTGACGGTATGGATTCGGCCGCGATGCGCGCGTTCTGGGCGGCCAATGGCAGCCAGTACAGTGCGCGGCCGCAGGACCTTGGCGGCAACGCAATGACCTCGCTGGAAGAAGACTACGTGGCCAGCGAGGACATCTTCGCCAGCTACGCGATGGGTACCTGGGACATCGGCGCACTGCGCATCATTGGCGGCGTGCGCGTGGAAAACACCCAGTTCAAGGCCACCGGCAACCAGGTGGACGTGGCGGCCAACGGCCGCAGCTTCACCGTCACCCCGCGCGTGGCCAACAGCAGCTACACCAACGTGCTGCCGGGCCTGCACCTGCGCTACGACGCCGCAGACGACTGGGTGCTGCGCGCCTCGGCCAACAAGACCGTATCGCGCCCTTCGTTCGGTGACATTTCGCCGCGCGTGGGCTACAGCCGCGGTGACGAGGAAGTGCGGTTGGGCAATCCGGAGCTGGATCCTTACGAATCGAAGAACATCGATCTGTCGGTGGAGAAGTACATCGGCAGCACCGGCATCGTGTCGCTGGGCCTGTTCCACAAGTCGATCGACGGTTACATCGTGGAAACCGTGCGCACCAATGACCCGGACTATGGCGGCTTCGACGTGACCCAGCCGATCAACGGCCGCAAGGCCACGGTGCGCGGTGCGGAATTCAACTGGCAGCAGCAGCTGGCGTTCCTGCCGGCCGGCCTGGACGGGCTGCTGGTCGGTGCCAGCGGTACCTGGCTCGACACTACGTTCGATGCTGGCATCAAGGATCGTGCGGGCGAAGACTTCACCCTGCCGCGCGCCTCCAAGCACGTCTACAGCGCGCATGTCGGCTATGAGAAGTACGGCCTGAGCACGCGGCTGGCGGCGGTGTACCGCAGCGAGTACCTGGACAGCATCGGCAAGGGACGCGCGTTCGACATCTACGTGGCGCCCAACACCCAGCTCGACTTCTCGCTGGACTACAAGTTCACCTCGCGCGTGAGCATGTATTTCGAAGCGCAGAACCTGCTGGACAAGCCGCTTGAGCTGTACCAGGGCACGCGCTCGCGCACCCTGCAGATGGAAGAGTATGGCCGCACCTACGCGCTGGGCCTGAAGGTGGCACTGTGATGGGGCGTGGTATCACCGTCCTGGCTGCCGCACTGATGGCCAGCCTGGCGGCTGGCTGTACGCCGGCCACGGGCAATGATCCGGCGGCGCCCGCGACGGCAGCGAAGGCCACCGGCGAGCGTGCGGTGGCCACCATCGCCGAGGCGTTCCTTTCGCCGATGACGCCGGCCGACAACATCGATTCGCCGGCGGCCTGGCGTGCACCGGACGGAGCGCTGTGGCTGATCGCCACCGCCAAGGCCACCGACAAGCTGGTGGTCTACGACGGCAGTACCGGCCAGCATCTGCGTGACGTTGGCAGCAGCGGTACCGCGAAGGGGCAGTTCGACCGCCCAAACGGCATCGCGGTGACCGACGACCTGCTGTGGATCGTGGAGCGCGACAATCACCGCGTGCAGGTGCTGAGCCTGCCGGACTTCACCCCGCTGGCGACGTTCGCTGCGGACGACCTGCGCAAGCCGTACGGCCTGTGGGTCGACCGCCGGGCCGATGGCTACAGCGTCTACGTCACCGACTCCTGGGACAACGGCGAGGATGCGCAGGGGCGTGACATCCTGCCGCCGCTGGCTGAACTGGACAAGCGCGTGCGCCAGTACCACGTGACCCGCGACGGTGCCAAGGTCGAGGCGACGCTGGTGGCCAGCATCGGTGATACCACCGAGGCCGGTGCGCTGCGCGTTGTCGAATCGATCTGGGGCGACCCCGAAAACGATCGCCTGCTGATTGCCGAAGAGGACGAAAGCTACGCCAGCGAGTTCAAGGTCTACACCCTGGCCGGCCGCTTCACCGGCACCACCTTCGGCCGCGACGTGTTCAAGGCACAGGCCGAAGGCGTGACCCTGCGCACCTGTGGCAAGGACGGCTGGTGGATCACCACCGAGCAGGGCAAGCAGCGCAGCGTGTTCCACCTGTTCGATCGTCACACGCTGAAGCCGGTGGGCGCGTTCCAGGGCAACACCGTGGCCAACACCGATGGCATCTGGATGATGCAGCAGCCCAGTGCGCGGTTCCCGCACGGTGCGCTGTATGCGGTGCATGACGACCAGGGCGTGGTGGCGTTCGACTGGGAGAGCATCGCCAAGCAGCTCGCGCTGCCGCTGGAGTGTGGCGCATGAGCGGGCGTCACATGATGCATGGCCTGGCGCTGGGCCTGATGCTGGCGTTGCCGTCGCTGTCGTTCGCGGCGGCCGAGCCGAATACCCAGGTGCCGGCGGGCAGCCGCCACTACGCAGCGACGACGGTGCCGGACCGCATCGTCGCCTCGCCGTCGGCTGATCCCAGCCACGCTTTCGCCGTGGCCTGGCGTACCGATGGCAGCGTGCAGGCGCCACTGCTGGAGATCGCGCTGGCTGCAGATTCGCCGGCCATCGAGGGCATCCGTCAGGTGCGTGCGACGACGCGCGCACTGCAGACCGAAAACGGGCTGTCGCATCACCATCGTGCCGACATCGGCGGCCTGCAGCCGGATACCCAGTACGTCTACCGCGTGCAGGGCAATGGCAGCTGGAGCGCGTGGAACCAGCTGCGCACGCTGGCGGCCGCCGACCAGCCGCTGACCCTGCTGTACTTCGGTGACACCCAGAACAAGAACGTGAGCCATGTCAGCCGGGTCGTGCGTGCTGCGCAGAAGGCGGCACCGCAGGCGCGCATGAGCCTGTTTGCCGGCGATCTGGTCAGCGGCGGCGACAACATGGACGACAGCGAGTGGGGCGAATGGTTTGCGGCTACCGGCTGGCTGGCGCAGGAAACGCTGGTGGCGCCGGCAATCGGCAACCACGAGTACTTCGAGGAGTTCGAGGACACCCCGCAGGAGCGCCGCGTGCTGGGCAAGCACTGGCCGGTGACCTTCGCGTTGCCGGGCAACGGCGCCAGTGCAGCGCAGCAGACCAGCTACTGGTTCGATGCGCAGGGCGTGCGCGTGGCCGTGGTCGATGGCACCTCGGCACTCGACCTGGGTACGGCCAAGGCGCAGGCGCAGTGGCTGGACAAGGTGCTGACCGGCAATCCGCAGCCGTGGACCCTCGTGCTGCTGCACCAGCCGTTCTACTCGCCGCGCGAAGGCCGCGAGAACGCCGCGTTGCGTGACGTGCTGCTGCCGGTGGTACGCCGCCACAACGTCGATCTGGTGCTGCAGGGGCACGATCACACCTACGGCCGCCGGGGTGAAGGACACGCTGCGACGCCGCAGTACGTGGTGACCGTGGCTGGGCCGAAGCAGTACCGCCTTTCCGACGAAGCACGCAGGACGATGGATCCGGTGGCCGAGGACACCCAGTTGTTCCAGGTCCTGAACGTCGACCCGCAGCGCCTGCGCTATGAAGCGCGCACGGTGACAGGCCGTCTCTACGATGCCTTCGAACTGCAGCGTGACGCCAAGGGCAGCAAGACGCGAACGGAACTGACCGACGGCCGCGTCACGCCGCGCGACTGCCCCCGTTCGCAGACCGCCAAGGGTCGCGCCGACCGGTGCTGGGAATGAGCGCACGCCGATGACCACTCCCTCTCGCATCCTTCCCCTTGCTGCCATCGGTACTGCCCTGCTGTTGCTGGCCAGTGCGGTGACCGCCGCCGATGCCGTGCTGCATCCGTTCCTGGTGGCCCAGCCGAAGCAGGCCCCGCAGGAAGCGAACCTGGCGGTGGAGATCCCTGCCGGCAGCTTCACCAAGTACGAGATCAAGGAAGATGGGCTGGTGCATGTGGACCGCTTCCAGTCGATGCCGGTCGCCTATCCGGCCAACTACGGCTCGATGCCGCGTACCCTGGCCGGTGACAATGACCCGTTGGATGCGCTGGTGCTGACCCGCGAGCCGCTGCATCCGGGGGTGATCGTGCGTTTCCGGCCGATCGGCTACCTGAAGATGATCGATGGCGGCGAGCACGACGAGAAGATCATCGGCGTGCCCACCGACAAGGTCGACCCGACCTACGCCAACATCCGCGACCTGGCCGATCTGCCGGAGATCGAACGGCAGCGCATCGAGGCCTTCTTCCGGGTCTACAAGGACCTGCCGGCAGGCCGCAACCCGGTGCAGCTCAATGGCTGGGGCAACGCTGCCGAAGCACGGGCATTGATCAGCGAGGCGATGCAGCGCTTCAACCGGTAGATCCACGCGATGCGTGGATGCCCCGCCCACGCATCACCTTCACCGTCGCTGGCTATCATGTGCGCCTTCCATATCGAAGGCGGTGCATGTGTCGGTAGCGTTGCTATGGTTCCGTCGTGACCTGCGGCTGCAGGACAATCCGGCCCTGCAGGCCGCGTTGGAGGCGGGCCACGAGGTGGTGCCGGTCTACATCCACGCGCCGCACGAGGAAGGTGAGTGGGTGCCGGGCGCGGCCTCCGACGCGTGGCGCCACCGTTCGCTGGCCGCGCTGGATGCCGACCTGCGTTCGCGCGGCTCGTCGCTGGTGCTGCGCTGTGGCGACAGCCTGGCGACGCTGCAGGCGCTGGTCGAACAGACCGGCGCCGAGGCGGTGTACTGGAACCGCAAGTACGAACCGGCTACCCAGCCGCGCGACGCGGAGATCAAGCGCACGCTGCGCGAGCAGGGCATCGATGCGCAGAGCTGCAATGGCAGCCTGCTGTTCGAACCCTGGGACATCGCGACCCAGCAAGGCCAACCGTACAAGGTATTCACTCCGTACTGGCGCAACGTACTCAGTCATTGGCGCCTGCCGGCGCTGACGGCCGTGCCGAAGGTACTGACAGCGCACCCGGTCGACAGCCTCGCGCTGGATGAGCTGCGGCTTTCGCCAGCGCTGGACTGGGATGCCGGTTTCTGGGAGCACTGGCAGCCGGGCGAGGCCGGCGCGCTGGAGGCGTTGTCGGTGTTCGAGGACGGTGCGTTGCGCGGCTATCGCGAGCAGCGCGACCTGCCGGATCGCGTGGGAACGTCGCGGATGTCGCCCCACCTGCACTTCGGCGAGATCGCGCCATGGCGCATCGCCCATGCGCTGGAAGGCCTGCGCAGCGCCGGCACCGACGCCGATATCGACGGCTACCTGCGACAGCTGGGCTGGCGGGATTTCGCCTATCACCTGCTGCACAACTTCCCGAAGACGCCAACCGACAACCTCAATCCGCGCTTCGATCGCTTCCCGTGGGCAGATCCGAGCGCTGCGCAGCTGCATGACTGGCAGCGTGGCGACACCGGCGTGCCGATCGTCGACGCCGGCCTGCGCGAGCTGTGGCACACCGGCTACATGCACAACCGGGTGCGGATGATCGTGGCCAGTTACCTGTGCAAGCACCTGCGTGCGCACTGGTTGCATGGCGCGCGCTGGTTCTGGGACACCCTGGTCGACGCCGACCTGGCCAACAACACGATGGGCTGGCAATGGGTGGCCGGAACAGGCGCCGACGCCGCGCCGTACTTCCGCGTGTTCAATCCGGTGACCCAGGCCGAGAAGTTCGATCCGCAGGCGCGCTACATCACGCGCTGGGTGCCGGAACTGGCTGCGCTGCCGCTGAAGGCACGCTTCGCGCCGTGGCAGCACCCGCTGCTGCTGGAGGCGCATGCGCCTGGCTATCCGCGTACGCCGCTGGTGGACCTGGCGGCGGGTCGCGATGCCGCACTGGCCGCTTACCGCCAGTCGGGGGCGGGGTAAAGCGCGAGCTGAGCGATCCGGTCAGATAGCTGAACGCGGCCCTGTCGGCGTGCTGCATCATCATTCCGGCATCGCATCGGGCTGTTTATTCTCTTTGCGCCCGCAAGCCGCCGGCCGACCGGAAACCAAGGAGAACCCCATGATCCGCAACACCACCCGCAACGTCGCACTGGCCCTGATGAGTGCGGCCGTCCTGTCGGCCTGCGCCACCGGCGGCTCCTATGTGCAGAGTGACCAGTACGGCAACCCGACCGAGCAGCAGAACCGCACCGGCCGCAACGCGCTGATCGGTACCGCCATCGGCGTGGCTGCCGGCCTGCTGACCGGCGACAGCGCCACCGAGCGCCGCCAGCACGCGCTGATCGGCGCCGGTATCGGCGCACTCAGTGGCGCCGCTGTCGGCCAGTACCAGGATCGCCAGGAACGCGCACTGCGCGAGCGCACCGCCAACACCGGCATCGATGTGCAGCGCCAGGGCGACAACATCATGCTGAACCTGCCGGACGGCATCACCTTCGACTTCGGCAAGGCGACGCTGAAGCCGCAGTTCTATGGTTCGCTCAACGGCGTTGCCGGTACCCTGCGCGACTACAACCAGACCATGATCGAAGTGGTTGGCCACACCGACAGCATCGGCAGTGACGCGGTCAACAACCGCCTGTCGAAGGAGCGTGCCGACTCGGTTGCACAGTACCTGATCGGCCAGGGTGTGCAGAGCGTGCGCATTGAAACGCTGGGCGCCGGCAAGTCGTACCCGATTGCCGACAACAGCACCGATGCCGGCCGCGCCAAGAACCGCCGCGTCGAGATCCGCGTGATTCCGCTCAAGCAGTAACGCGTAGCGTTACGGTTCCGGCGTAGCCGGAACGAAAATGCCGCCCTTGCAGGCGGCATTTTCCGTAGGTGCCGAGCTTGCTCGGCACACCGACAGCGTTTCCGGTCGCTGCGTTTGCGTGCAGTGTCGACCAAGGTCGGCACCTATCGGGAGTCTGCCCGCCGGAACGAAAATGCCGCCCTTGCAGGCGGCATTTTCCGTAGGTGCCGAGCTTGCTCGGCACGCCGATAGCGTTCCCGTTCGCTGCGTTTGCGTGCAGTGCCGACCAAGGTCGGCATCTACCGGAAGTCTGCCCGCCGGAACGAAAATGCCGCCCTTGCAGGCGGCATTTTTGTGGGTGCCGAGCGTTGCTGGGCACACCGCATGACCGCGTGCTTTTTCGCTTTTGTAGAGTCGAGCCATGCTCGACT
>NZ_JASJSU010000097.1:0-15565 GCF_030237045.1 Stenotrophomonas maltophilia group sp. Smal17 | reverse complement strand
GGTTTGCGGGGTGTGAGCCGCATGGATGCGGCGACCAAGCCCCCATGGACGGGTTTACGGCGTCCCCGCAAACCCACAGTGCCCCGCCATCCCACGGAATGCCGAATTTGACGTTGACCTTGCTTCGGCAGGTGCAGGGCGCAGCCCTGCCGATACCCTCACTCCGCCGGGCAGTAGGCCTTGATGGCCGCGTCGGCCAGCCCCTTCTGCGCCGTGCGCTGCTCCGGGGTCAGCGCGGTATCGGGCTTGCCGTCGCCATTGGTGTCCTGCATCACCTGGCCGGACCCCTCCAGCAGGGCCAGGTTGGCGCGGGCGGTGCTGCACTGCTCCGGCACCGGCGCGGCCGGGGTCTCGGTACCGGCCGTGGCCTGTGGGCTGCGGGCCTGCTCGCGGGTCTCGAATTTCTTGCCCGCCGGCGGGGTCTCCGAGTACTGGGTCACGCCGTTGGCGTCCTTCCACTTGTAGACCGGCCCGGCCACGGCGTGGGCACTGGCCAACAACAGCAGGCATCCAAGGCAGGACAGGGCACGCATGGCAGACTCCGCAGAATGGGCGTAGAACGCCGATTGCAGCATTGGCACCGAGCACTGGCAAGTCGATTAAACTGGATTCCATGGACCCGATCACACCGCCGCCGCGTTCGCGCACGATTTATCTGCTGCCCAACCTGTTCACCACCGCCGGGCTGTTCGCCGGTTTCTACGCGATCATCGCCGCGGCCAACGGGGATTTCGTCAACGCCAGCATCGCCGTGTTCGTGGCGGCGGTGATGGATGGCCTGGACGGGCGCGTGGCGCGCCTGACCGGCACCAGCAGCGAATTCGGCGTGCAGTACGACTCACTGGCCGACCTGGTCAGCTTCGGCATGGCCCCGGCGCTGGTGATGTACCACTGGTCGCTGTCGTGGCTGAAGTTCGATGACCCGCTGCTCGGCCGCGTCGGCTGGGCCGTGGCCTTCCTGTATGCCGCCTGCGCGGCGCTGCGCCTGGCCCGCTTCAACACCCAGGTGGCGGTGGTCGACAAGCGCTGGTTCGTCGGCCTGGCCAGCCCGGCTGCGGCCGGTCTGATGATGTCCTTCGTCTGGGCCTTCGCCGATGGCAACCTGGGCTGGGACGGCAACCAGCTGCGCTATGTGGCGCTGGCCGTGACGATCATCGCGGCGCTGCTGATGGTCAGCCGCATCCGTTTCTGGAGCTTCAAGGGCGGTGCCGCCAAGGGCACCCGGTCTGATCGCGTCCCGTTCCTGGTGCTGGCGCTGGTGCCGGTGGCCATCGCCATCGCGGTCATCGATCTGCCGCGCGTGCTGTTCGCGGTAGGCATCCTGTATGCCTTGTCCGGCCCGGTGATGTGGGCCGTGCAGCGCCTGCGCAAGAAGCCCGAGGCGGCGTGAGCCAGGACCTGCCCGTGCTGTGGTCTCCGGCGCAGCAGGCCTGGCTGCAGGCCATGGGCTACACCGTCTACCACGACGGCCAGCTGGCCGCCGAGCTGGATGCCGCGCTGCAGCTGAGCGTGGCCGAAGCCGAGGCGGCCGCCGTGCCGCCGACGCAGCCGGCACGGGCAAGCGCGGCATCTTCGTCGGGCGAACGCCGCGCCGAGGCTGTGCCGTCGCCCGGTCTGCAACGCCCGGCGCCGCCCCGCCGCGAAACCCCGGTCAACGCACCCGATACCGCGCCGGCATCGGCGCGTCCGCTGCCGGCCGGCAATGCCCGGCAGCCCGTGGTGCGCCTGCCGGATCGCCTGCAGATCGCGCTGCTGCGTGCGTCCGGCTGCAATCCCAATGATCCGGCGACGCAGGCGCTGATGGACAGTTGGCCCCTGGACCAGCTGCGCCATGACCCGGCCGCCAAGCGCGCGCTGTGGCCGCAGCTGCGTGCGCTGCGCAAGCGGGGCGCGCCATGAGTGCGGTCAGCCAGCCCGGCCCGGTCAGCCTGCGCGCGTTGCGCGAGAGCGATCTCAATGCGGTGATGGCGATTGAAGTGCGCGGCTATCCGTTTCCATGGACCCGCGGCATCTTCGTTGACTGCCTGCGTGCCGGTTACCCGGGCTTGGCGATGGAGCGCGATGGCCTGCTGATCGGCTACGGCGTGCTCAGCATCGCCGCCGATGAGGCGCATGTCCTGAACGTCTGCATCGATCCGTCGACGCAGTCGCGGGGGCTCGGCCGCCAGTTGCTGCGTGCGCTGGTGCAGCTGGCCGGAGACCGCGGCGCGCAGCGCGTGTTCCTGGAAGTGCGGCCGTCCAATGCGCCCGCGCTGGCGCTGTACCACAGCGAAGGCTTCAACGAGATCGGCCGTCGCCCGCGCTACTACCCCGCTGCGCAGGGCCGCGAAGACGCGCTGGTGATGGCGATCGAGCTGGTCGACGGCGACCTGCAGGCGATGCCGCCGCTGTAGCGGAGAAGGGTTGCCGGCCAGCGGCCGGCACTACCGATGGGTCTCCGCTGTGATCGACACATCGCCTGCCGTGGTAGGTGCCAACCTTGGTTGGCACGCTCTGCTCAAGCCAACCGCAACGCCAGCACGCCGCCCACGATGAGCGAAGCGGCCAGCCAGCGCACCCGCGGCACGTGTTCGCGCAGTACGAACACCGAGATCAGCAGCGCGAACAGGATCGAGGATTCGCGCAGCGCCGAGACCATCGCCACCGGCGCCTGGGTCATCGCCCACAGCGCCATCGCATACGAGGCGGTGGTGCCGACGCCGCCGGCCATGCCCAGCGGCCAGTGCTGGCGCGCATAGGCCAGCACCGCACCCCGCCGGGTGTACAGCGCCCACAGCGGCAATGGAATGCCCGACAGCAGGAACAACCACAGGGTGTAACTGAGCGCGCTGCCGGATTGGCGCGCACCCTGCGCATCGACCAGCGTGTAAGTGGCGATCATTGCGGCGGTCAGCAGTGGCAGCCGAAGCTGGCCGCCTCGTGCACCCAGTGCCATGCACAGGATGCCGGTGCTGACCAGCACCACACCCAGCCACGCCACGGGCGGCAGCCCTTCACCCAGCAGGGTGCCGGCCAGTGCGACCAGGATCGGCGCACTGCCACGCATCAGCGGATAGGCCAGGCTCATGTCGACCTGCTGATAACAGCGTGCGACCAGGCCGTAGTAAGTCACCTGCAGCAACACCGAGGCACCCAGCCATGGCCAGCTGTGCGTAGCAGGGAAGGGCAGGAAGGGCAGGGCGGCGGCCGACAGCAGCGCGGCGCTGCCGGTGACCAGCACGGTGCCGAGGAACTTGTCCGGCCCGCGCTTGACGATCGCATTCCAGCTGGCATGCAGTGCTGCGGCAGCGAGGACGAGCAGGAAGATGGAAAGCGGCATCCGCCGATGATGCCATGCGGGGGCAAATGGAAACGCCGGGCATCGCCCGGCGTTTCCGATTCCGCTTCGGTGGGTGCCAACCTCTCCCGCCGTGGGAGGTGCCAACCTTGGTTGGCACGCACCAGAGCGCGGCGGTTACAGCTTCGCGCGCTGCTCGCGCAGGCCGGCCAGCTGGGTGTTCCAGTCCACCAGGCGCACGCGCTCCTGCTCGACCACGGCCGGCGGCACCTTGTCGGTGAACTTGGCCAGCTTGGTCTCGCTCTTCTCCTTTTCGGCGTCGACGCGGGCGATTTCCTTGTCCAGGCGCACGCGCTCGGCATCAAGATCGACCAGGCCTTCCAGCGGCACCAGCAGCTTCAGCTCACCGATGATCGCGGCGGCGGCAGCCGGTGCGCTTTCGCCTTCGGCCAGCCACTGGATGCTGTCCAGCTTCAGAAGGAACGACAGCGAGGCACTGAAGCGTTCGATGCGCACGCGGTCCTGCTCCAGCCCGGCCTGCAGGCGCAGCGGCACCAGCTTGGACGGCGCGACATTCAGTTCACTGCGCACGCGACGCACCGCACTGATCACCGCCTTCAGCCATTCCACGTCGGCCTCGGCCTGGGCGAAATCGCCTTCGAACTCGGCCGCGGTCGGGTACGGGCGCAGCGACAGCGTGGTCTCGGCCAGGCCTAGGCGCGGGGCCAGCTGCTGCCACAGCTGTTCGGTGATGAACGGAGTCAGCGGGTGCAGCAGGCGCAGCAGCGCTTCCAGCACGTACAGCAGGGTGTGGCGGGTGCTCTCGGCGTCGGCGGCGTCACCGCCGTTCAGTGCCGGCTTGCTCAGTTCCAGGAACCAGTCGCAGAACGCGTTCCAGGCGAACTCGTACAGGCACTGTGCCAGCAGGTCGAAGCGGTAGGCGGCGAAATGGCCCTGCGCTTCGGCGGTGGTGGCGGCCAGGCGCGCCAGGATCCAGCGCTCGGCATCGGTGCGCGGCGTGGGCACGCCGCTGAACGCCGCGCCCTCGGTGTTCATCAGGGCGAAGCGGCTGGCGTTCCACAGCTTGTTGCAGAAGTTCTTGTAGCCCTCGGCGCGGTTCATGTCGAACTTGATGTCGCGGCCGTGGGTGGCCAGCGCGGCGATGGTGAAGCGCAGCGCATCGGCACCGTGGGCGGCGATGCCGTCCGGGAATTCCTTGCGGGTGGCCTTCTCGATCTTCTCCACCATCTTCGGCTGCATCAGGCCGCCGGTACGCTTGGCGACCAGGTCGTCGATGGTGATGCCGTCGATGATGTCCAGCGGATCGAGCACGTTGCCCTTGCTCTTGGACATCTTCTGGCCCTGGCCGTCGCGGATCAGGCCGGTGAAGTAGACGTCCTTGAACGGGATCTTCCCGACCAGGTTGTCGGTGGCCATGATCATGCGCGCCACCCAGAAGAAGATGATGTCGAAGCCGGTGATCAGTACCGACGACGGCAGGTAGCGGTCGAAGCCACGCTCGGCCATGGCCTGTTCGTTCGGCCAGCCCAGGGTGGAGAACGGCCACAGCTGCGAGGAGAACCAGGTCTCCAGCACGTCGCTTTCCTGGTTCAGCACCACATCGCTGCCGAGGTTGTGCTTGGCCCGCACCTCCGCTTCGCTGCGGCCGACGTAGCAGCTGCCGGTGGCGGCATCGAACCAGGCCGGGATGCGGTGGCCCCACCACAGCTGGCGGCTGATGCACCAGTCCTGGATGTTGTTCATCCAGTGGCGGTAGGTGTTGATCCAGTTCGGCGGCACGAAGGAAATGCTGCCGTCCTCGACCAGTTCCAGGCCACGCTTGGCCAGGTCGTCCATCTTCACGAACCACTGGTCGGTCAGGTACGGCTCGATCACCTGGCCGGTACGGTCGCCGCGCGGCACCTGCAGTTTGTGCGCCCTGGTCTCGACCAGGATGCCCAGGTCTTCCAGTTCGGCCAGCACGGCCTTGCGCGCTTCGTAGCGGTCCAGGCCCTGGAATCGTTCCGGGGCATTCTCATTCAGCGCCGCCACCGGGGTGAACAGGTTGATCATCGGCAGGCTGTGGCGCACGCCCACTTCGTAATCGTTGAAGTCGTGCGCCGGGGTGACCTTGACCACGCCGGTGCCGAACGCACGGTCGACGTAGTCGTCGGCGATCACCGGCACGCGGCGGCCGGTCAGCGGCAGCACCACGCTCTTGCCGATCAGGTGCGAATAGCGCTCGTCTTCCGGGTGCACCATCACCGCGGTATCACCCAGCAGGGTTTCCGGGCGGGTGGTGGCGACCACCAGGTAGTCGCGGGTCTCGCGCAGGGTTTCCACGCCGTCGGCATCGCGCTCGACGTGCTCGTAGCTCAGGCCTCCATCCAGCGTGTAGGCGATCGACCACAGGAAGCCGTCTTCCTCGGCGCTCTCCACTTCCAGGTCGGAAATCGCGGTCTTCAGCACCGGGTCCCAGTTGACCAGGCGCTGGCCACGGTAGATCAGGCCCTGCTCGTACCAGCGCACGAAGGCTTCGTTGACCGCGGCCGACGGCTGCGGGTCCATGGTGAAGGTGCTGCGCGACCAGTCGGCGGAGGTGCCGAGGCGGCGCATCTGGCGCTCGATGGTGTCGCCGGACTGCTGCTTCCACTCCCAGACCTTGCCGATGAAGCCTTCGCGGCCCAGCGAATCGCGGGTCTCGCCCTTGCCTTCCAGCGCCAGGTTGCGGCTGACCACCATTTCGGTGGCGATGCCGGCATGGTCGGTACCGACCTGCCACAGCGTGTCGTAGCCGCGCATGCGGTGGTAGCGCACCAGCGCGTCCATCAGGGTCTGCTGGAAGGCATGGCCCATGTGCAGGGTGCCGGTCACGTTCGGCGGCGGCAGCAGGATGGTGTACGGCTCGCCCGTGCCGGACGGCTTGAAGTGGCCGGCCTTCTCCCAGGCCTCGTAGAGGTCGGTCTCGAAGGACTTCGGGTCGTAGCTGGAGGCGAGTTGGGTCATGCGGGGGAACCAGGAGGCAATCGTTGAAGGATCAGGGCACGGCGGCGGCCCATCAAGGGGGCCGGCGCGTGCTTACATGTCGTGCTTGTTCAGGTCGTAACCGGCGGCCTTGTACTGGCGCCAGCGTTCGCGCAGCGGTTCGCGCGCTTCCGGGTCGGCCGGGACCACCTCCAGCACGCGCTCGCACTGGCCCAGCCAGGGATCGTCGCGCAGGTTGATCACCAGCGGGCGGGCCGGGGCCTCGGTGCCGGGCACCGCGATCAGCACCAGGGCTTCTTCCTCGTCCATGTCCTCGCCGGCGATCTGGTGCGGGATGTAGGCGTCGTCATCGAACGCCCACAGCAGTTCGTCCAGTTCCTCGGCCTGGGCCTGGTCACGGGCCAGCACCAGGGTGAACAACCCGGCGTCGTTGGCCTTGCGCGCCAGCTCGCAGACCAGGCGCAGCGGCTCGGTCAGGAAGCGGGGCTTGGCGATCAGGTAGAAGTCGGCGCGGGGCATGGCAGGGTCCGGGTCAGGCAGGGGCCCGGCGTTGCCGGGCGAGGCCCTGGCCGGCGGTGGCCGGCCAGGGTCGGGTACGGCATCAGGCGCGGGCGACCTGGTCCAGCAGCCACTGGCTCAGCAGGCCGACCGGGCGGCCGGTGGCCATGCCACGCTTGCCTTCATCGCTGGCCACGCCGGCGATGTCCAGGTGTGCCCAGCGCTGGCCTTCGGCGAAGCGCGACAGGAAGCAGCCGGCGGTGATCGCACCGGCCCAGCGGCCGCCGATGTTGTAGACGTCGGCGAAGGTCGAATCCAGCATCGGCTGGTACTCGTCCCACAGCGGCAGACGCCAGGCGCGGTCGAACACGTGTTCGCCGGCGGCCAGCAGCTCGTTGGCCAGGTCGTCGTGCTTGCTCATCAGGCCAGCGGTCTGGTGGCCCAGGGCGACCATGCAGGCACCGGTCAGGGTGGCGACGTCGACCAGCGCGGCCGGCTCGAAACGCTGCGCATAGGTCAGCGCGTCACACAGGATCAGGCGGCCTTCGGCGTCGGTATTGCCGACTTCGATGGTCTTGCCCGACATCGAGGTGATCACGTCGGACGGACGGTAGGCGTTGCCGTCGATGGCGTTTTCCACCGCCGGGACCACTACCACCAGGTTCAGCGGCAGCTTGGCCTTGACCGCGGCGACGAAGGTGCCGATGACGTTGGCGCCACCGCACATGTCGTACTTCATCTCCTCGATGCCGCCCTGGGTCTTCAGGTTGACGCCGCCGGTATCGAAGGTGATGCCCTTGCCGACCAGCACGTACGGCTTGGCGTCGCCGGCGCCGGTCCACTTCAGCACGACCAGGCGCGGGCGGTTGGCCGAACCACGGGCCACGGCCAGCAGCGAGCCCATGCCCAACGCTTCCATCTGGGTCTCATCCAGGATCTCGGCCTCGGCGCCGTCGTGCTCGCCGGCAAACTTCACGCCCACTTCGGCCAGGTAGGCCGGGGTGCAGTAGTTCGGCGGCAGGTTGCCCAGTTCGCGGGCGAACTCGACACCGGCGGCGATGGCCTGGCCCTGGGCCAGGGCCTGGGCGTCGTCACCGGCAATAGCCAGCTGCGCCAGGCCGGCATCGTCGGCCTTCTTCTTGCCCAGGGTGGCGGTGTAGCGGTAAGCAGCGTGATCGGAGGCGATCACGGCCTGGCGGATCGCCCAGGCGGCGTCGCGGTCCTTCACCGCCACCTCGGAGAGGGTGAACAGTGCACTGCGGGTGGCACCGGCCTTCAGCGCGCGCACGGCGTCGCCGACGGCCTTCAGGTACTGGGGCACGCCGAAACGGGCGGCCTCACCGAGGCCGACCACCAGCACGCGCGGGGCCGACACCCCCGGCAGGTCGTGCAGCAGGGTGGTGGCGCCGGTCTTGCCGGACAGGTCGCCGCGCTGGGCCAGGGCGGCCAGGCGACCGCCGCTGGCGGCGTCCAGTGCCTTTGCGGCCGGAGTCAGGGTATGGTCGGCATACGCGCCGACCACCAGGCAATCAACGGTGGCGGCGGCCGGAGCAACGTGGTTCAGGGTGAATTCGAGGGCCATTGAGCAGATTCCATTGGCAAGTCCGTACAATCGCGGACCGTTTACGCCCAGACAGTAGACTGGGCGGCACCGCGAACGAACCCCAGAGTTTAAACCACCGCCCCATGTTGAAGCTCGACCGATACCTGCTGGGCGATTTCGTCCAGAGTTTCCTCGCTACCCTGATCGTCCTGCTCGTGGTCAGCGTGGGCGGCGTCCTGGTGGACATCCTCGGCAACATTGCCGACGGACGCCTGCCGGCCAAGCTGCTGTTCTCGCAGCTGGGCCTGCAGTTCATCGCCTACCTGCCGCTGATCCTCCCGCTGGCACTGATGCTGGGCCTGCTGCTGGCCATCGCCCGCCTGTACCGCGACTCGGAAATGGCGGTGATCACCGCCATTGGCGTCGGCCCCAAGCGCCTGCTGCGGCCGCTGCTGATGCTGGTGGTGCCGGTGGTGCTGCTGGTCGGTGCCTGCTCGCTGTGGCTGGGCCCGTGGGCCGGCCGGGTGGCCGAGCAGATGATCATCGAGGCCAACCGCAGCGTGCTGATGGCCGGCCTGGAGCCGGGCCGGTTCACCCCGCTGCCCAATGGCGGCGTGGTCTACCTGTCTTCGATCTCGGCTGACGGCACCGAGCTGGGCAAGGTGTTCATGCAGCGGCAGAAGGATGATCGCATCGAGGTGGTGTCCGCCGCAGGTGGCCGGATGTTCTTTGAAGGCGCCCGCCAGCGCTTCCTCGAGCTGGACGACGGGCACCAGGTGGAAGGCCCGGCCGTAGGTGGGCTGGATTACCGGCTGGCCACCTTCGCCCGCAACGATGTGGCCCTGCCGGATGGCGCGCAGACCCGGACCGAGGATGATCCGGAACTGATGCCGACCCTGCAGCTGATCGGCGATGGGCGCCCGCAGGCGCAGGCCCAGCTGCACCGCCGCCTGGCGCCGCCGCTGATCGCACTGGCCTTTGCCCTGCTGACCGTACCGCTGGGCCGCAGCTCGCCGCGCCAGCAGCGCTACGGGCGGATGATGCTGGCCCTGATGGCCTACATGGTGGGGACCAACCTGATGTTCATCGGCAGTGGCTGGATCGCCACCGGCAAGATACCGGCCGCGCTCGGCCTGTGGTGGTTGACCCTGCCGCTGCTGGCGCTGTCGATCTGGATGTATGCACGTGATGGCCGCCTGGGCCGACCGAAGGGAGCCCGCGCATGAGGCTGCGCCCGATGCGTTTCGACCTGTACCTGGGCCGGACGGTGTTCACCACGGTGCTGCTGACCTGGGCGGTGCTGGTGGGCCTGGACGTGGTGATGGCCTTCTCCGGCGAGTTCAAGGACATCGGCAAGAACGGCTACACGCTGGGACACGCGGCGGCCTGGGTGCTGTACACCGTGCCGCGCCGGGCCTACACGATGTTCCCCACGGCTGCGGTGATCGGCGCGCTGATGGGCCTGGGCCAGCTGGCCGCGACCTCGGAACTGACCGCGCTGCGCGCGCTGGGCCTGTCGCGCAGGCGGTTGAGCGTGTCGGTGGCGATCGCGCTGTCACTGCTGACCGCCGTGATGGTGTTCAGCGCCGAGACGCTGGGACCGTGGGGCCAGGACCGCGCCGATGCGCTGAAGGCCAGCGCCAAGTGGGGCCGGGACATCGCCACCACCCGTTACGCGGGCCTGTGGGCACGTGAGGGCGACACCTTCCTCAGCGCTGCCGGCGGCGAGGAGCAGCTGGTGGGCGACAAGGGCACGCGGTTGATCCTGCGTGAGGTGCGCCTGTATCGCATCGCCGAGGATGGACGGATCGCCTCGATCACCCATGCCGCCACCGCCGAGCATGACCGTGACGGCTGGGTGCTGACCAGCGTGAGCCGCGATACGTTCGGCGAGCGCTCGGCCACGCGCCAGGAAGTGGCACGGGAGCCGTGGAATTCCCGCCTGGATGCCGGCGCGCTGGCCGCGGGGATCGCCAAGCCGCGCAACCTGAGGATCACCGAGTTGCGGGCCAGCATCGAGTACCGCGAACGCAACGGCCTGGATGCCCGTGATTTCGAGGATATCTACTGGAGCCGCTGGTTCTACCCGTTGAACGTGCTGGCGCTGTGCCTGGCCGCGGTGCCGTTCGCGTTCGGTTCGCTACGCAGCGGCGGCATGGGCAAGCGCCTGTTCCTGGGCATCCTGTTCGCACTGGGCTTCTGGCTGCTGCAGCTGTTCTTCGGCCGCATGGCCGGCGCGCTGAAGTTCGACTACCGCATTGCCTATGCGTTGCCGCCGATCGTGATGCTGGCGGTGTCCGGATTGTTGTTCCGGCGCAAGTCGGGCTGAGTGATGCAGCGCCGGGCGTGGCCCGGCTGCTTTCTGAGCTCCGCGCGTGAGTCGAGCACGGCTCGACTCTACACAGAAGGCAGTCGAGCATGGCTCGACGCTACAGAATGCGCGTCAGCGCTTGGGCATCCGCACCAGCCGGGTGGCGCTGGCGCGGTCGTGCCAGGTCAGCCGCTGGGGGTCGACCCATGCCCACCAGAACCCCAGCCCAGCCAGCAGCAGTGACAGCGTGCCCACCGCGAAGCGCAGCCACAGCTGCGCGCGCCGCAGCGGCGTGCCATCGCTCGATTCGAGCTTCAACCGCCATGGCCGCATGCCCAGCGTCTGGCCGCCGCGGCGCCAGCTGGCCGTTGCATACCCGCCCGTCACAGCCCAGCACACCGCCCACAGCAGCCACTGCCAGGCACTGAACGGGGCGATGTTCTCGCGCTGCGCGTGGCCGCTGAGGGTGTAGGCCAGGGTGAACAGCGTGCCTGCCAGCATCCACAGTGCCAGCACCGGCAGTGCGTCGTAGACCATGGCCAGCACGCGCCAGACCAGCAGGGCGCGCGGGCGCGGCATTCCAGTAGCGGCCGCAGGGGCCGTGTCGGTGGCGGGGCGGGACATGCGCCGAGCATACGCAATGCTGGCCGCATCCGCTGGCACCCTCGTATCCTTCACCCATGGCCCTTGTTTCCACTCCTGCCGAACGCCGCCAGCTGGTCCAGCAGCTGCCCGAGCTGCGCGGTGACGACAGCGCGCGCATCCAGCGCTTCCTCGATGCCATCTGGGCCGAGAACGGCCTGGCCCGCGCCACCCTCGACAGCTATCGGCGCGACGTGGAAGGGCTGGCGCGCTGGATGGATGGGCGCGACGGTGGCCTGGCCGGCATCGAGCGTCCCGGGCTGTTCGACTACCTGGCCTGGCGCACCCGCCATGGCTGGTCGCCGCGCAGCAATGCGCGCCTGCTGTCGGCGCTGCGTGCGTTCTTCGCCGATGGCGTACGCCGTGGCGAACGCAGTGAAGACCCCAGCGCGTTGCTGGACCCACCGAAACTGCCACGTCTGCTGCCCAAGGCGCTGGCCGAAAGCCAGATCGATGCACTGCTGGCGGCGCCGGACATCGACAGCGCACTGGGCCTGCGCGACCGGGCCATGCTCGAACTGATGTATGCCGCAGGGCTGCGCGTGAGCGAACTGGTGCTGCTGCCGGCCACCGCGGTCAACCTGCGCCAGGGCGTGCTGCGGGTCACCGGCAAGGGCAGCAAGGAACGCCTGGTGCCACTGGGCGAGGAATCGCAGCACTGGCTGGAGCGCTACCTGCAGCAGTCGCGGCCGCAGCTGGTCGGCAAGGGCAGGGTGCACGCCCTGGCCGATGGGCAGACGCCGTTGTTCATCGAGCCGACGCTGCACGCACTGACCCGGCAGGCGTTCTGGCATCTGGTCAAGCGCCACGCCCAGGTCGCGGGGATCGATCCGGCGCGGATCAGTCCGCATGGCCTGCGCCACAGCTTCGCCACCCATCTGCTCAATCGCGGCGCCGACCTGCGCGCGCTGCAGATGCTGCTGGGCCACAGTTCGCTGTCGACCACCCAGATCTACACCCTGGTGGCCCGCGAACACCTGCAGAAGCTGCACGCCCGCCATCACCCGCGCGGCTGAGCCGGCGGCTGAATCCCGGCCCCGGGCCGTGCGCGGCGTCGCGGCCCGCTGCGGGCGGCTGTGTCAGAATCCGGGGTCTTCTTCTGTCGCGGACCGCTCCATGCTTCGATTTGCCATCGCCGCCGTGCTCGGTGCGCTCAGCCTGACCGCCTGCGCCCAGCCGGCCCCGCCGGCCGCCAAGGCACCTGCTGCCGCCGCGGCGGCCAAGGCCGGTCCGGTCGCCAACGCGTCGGCCGACCAGGCCGTGCGTGCGGCGCTGACCGCGCTCAATCCGGGCTTCCAGGTGGACTACATCGGTGCTGCGCCGTTCCCGGGCTTCCGCGAGGTCGTCGTTTCCGGCCAGCTGCTGTACGTCTCCGACGATGGCCGTTACCTGTTCCAGTCGCAGCCCTACGACACCCGTGCCAAGGGCCCGGCCAACAGCGAAGGCTTGCTCGGCTACCGCCGCGACCTGCTGGCCAAGGCCAACCATGGTGACCGCATCGTGTTTGCCGCGCCGAACGCGAAGTACACCATCAGCGTGTTCACCGATATCGAATGCGGTTACTGCCGCAAGCTGCACCAGGACATTGCCGAACTGAACCGCAACGGCATCAGCGTCGAGTACCTGGCGTTCCCGCGCATGGGCCTGGGCAGCAAGGATTACACCGACATGATCTCGGTCTGGTGTGCGGCCGATCGTCGCCAGGCGCTGACCAATGCCAAGCGCGGTGGCAGCGTGCCTGCCAAGAACTGCACCAACCCGGTGGCCATGCAGTACGCGCTGGGCCAGCAGCTGGGCGTGAACGGCACGCCGGCGATCTTCGCCCCCGATGGCACCCAGCTGGGTGGCTACCTGCCGCCGGCACAGCTGCGCGCAGCGCTGGAAAAGCTGTCGGCCAAGCGCTGACGCGGAACTGTAGCGTCGAGCCATGCTCGACTGCGGTTCCACATGTGACAGCCGAGCATGGCTCGGCGCTACAGATCAGGGGCCGGGGGCGCACAATGCGCCCCCGGCTTTTTCCTTACTTCAGGCCATCACTGACCGCCTTGGTCAGCGTGCCCTGTGCATCGTCACCACTGAACTCCCAGACGAACGCGCCGCCCAGGCCCTGGGTCTTCACGTAACCCATCTTGCGGGTGATGTTGGCCGGGGTGTCGAAGCTCCACAGCGTACTGCCGTTGTAGATCCAGGTGGCACCGGCGGTGTTGTCGGTGTAGCCCGGCCACGCCAGGTTCTTCAGCACCTTCCAGTCTTCGATGCCGGCCTCGTAGGTCCCCGGTGCGGCACCGGTTGCGGTCTGGTACAAGCCGTTGTTGGCGTTGGCCACGCCGGTCCAGCCACGCCCGTAGTAGCCGATGCCCAGGTTGAGCTTTGCAGCGGGCACGCCGCGGCTGATGAAGGCCTCGATGGCATCGTTGCTGTTGTACAGCTTCTGGTCGCCGGTGGACGGATCATTCGGCGAATCGAACAGCGCCGACTGGTGATTGGTCTTCGCATCCCACGCACCGTGGAAGTCGTAGGTCATCACGTTGATGTAGTCCAAGTACGGGTGGTACGCGGCCGGATCGGTGACGCGGATCTTGTCGATGCCCGCACCCACTGCCACCGTCAGCAACAGGCCCGGACGCACCGCATCGAGCTGGCGGCGGAACTCGGCCATCAGTGCGGTGAAGTTGGCGTTGTCTTCCGGCTTGCCGCATTCGATGCCACAGGCCACCGGGTATTCCCAGTCGATGTCGATGCCGTCGAACACGCCCAGCGCGGCTCCGGCACCACCGGCACCGTCGGTCACCGGCAGGTTGCCCTTGATGTAGGCGTCGATGCACGAGGCGACGAAGGCCTGGCGGTTTTCCGGGCGGGCCGCGCTGGAGAAGCCGCGCGACCAGGTCCAGCCACCCAGCGAGATCAACACCTTCATGCCCGGGTACTTGGCCTTGAGCTGCTTGAGCTGGTTCCAGTTGCCGCGCAGCGGCTGGTCCCAGGTATCGGCGCTGCCGCTGACGCTCTCGGCGGCACTGAACGCCTTGGTGTAATCGGCGAAGGCATCGCCACCGGCACCGCTGTTCGGATCCGACGGCTGGGTGATGCCCACTTCGCAGCGGTTGTTGCGCACGTTGCCGAATGCGTAGTTGATGTGGGTCAGGCGCGCGGCCGAACCACTGCTGTCGATGTTCTTGACCCGGTAGTTGCGGCCGTAGATGCCCCACTGGGTGAAGTAACCGATGACCCGCTTGCCGGTAGTGCCGCCGTCGCCGGCCAGCGTGGTGGCGCTGATCTCGGTGCCCTGTGCCGACGCATTGCCGGCGTTGTCGCGGGCACGCACGCGGTAGCGGTAGGTGGTCGATGCGGTCAGCCCGCCATCGACATAGCTGGCGCTGGACGGCGAGCCGACCAGGCTGCCGTTGCGGTACACGTCATAGCCGGCCACGCCGCTGCCGCCGGTGTTGTCGGTGGACGGGCTCCAGCTGAGCGCGATGCTGCTGGCGGTACGCGTACCCACAGCCAGCCCGCCCGGCACGCTCGGCGCGGTGGTATCGCCACCGGCGGCGTTGACGGTGATGGTGATGGTCGGCGTGCTGGTGGTGGCGTTGTTGTTGTCGGTGGCCACCGCACGCAGCGTGTGGCTGCCGGCGCTGGCATTGGCCCAGCTGGCTGCATACGGTGCGTTGGTGGCGATGCCCAGCGAGCTGCCGTCGCGGAAGAACTCGACCTTGGCGACGCTGCCGTCCGGATCGCTGGCGTTGGCGGTCACGTTCACCGTGCTGCCGGCGCTGAAGGTGGCACCGTTGGCCGGCGAGGTCAGGCTGACCACCGGCGGCTGGTTGCTGCCACTGCCATCGCAGGCACCCAGGTTGGTGTAGTAGGGCGCGCCGGCCGGATGATCCGGCGGCGCGTTCCAGATGTCCTGGTTCGCCCGATAGAGGACGCCTCCTTTCTGCAGGGTATCGCCGGCCCGGTAGATCTTGGCCTGGTCCCACTGGGCCACCCCGGCACAGCTGGCGGCCTGCGCCAGGCCGGGCAGGGCGACGCTGCCGGCGGCCAGGGCAAGCAGCCAGGCCAGGCGGCGGGGACGACAGCTACGGGTCGAACGTTCGGCACTGCGCACAATCGGGTCGTACATGGGTAAGTCTCCGATCAAAGGGCGCGCGGGCCCCGATGGCGCCGCGCGTGACGCAGGTCCGGGCGTCGCCCGGGAAGGCGACGGAGGGGGCGGACGGAGGTACCTGGGAGGCCGGGGAGAGAGTCCGGCACCAGGTGGGGACAACGTTGTCATCAATCGTGTGGTCAATCCGTGAGCAAGCGCATGGTT
>NZ_JASJSU010000096.1:0-15851 GCF_030237045.1 Stenotrophomonas maltophilia group sp. Smal17 | reverse complement strand
TGAGCACGCCCTGCGGCACCTGGTTGGCCTGGGCCAGCATGGCCGTACCGGCCTGCTGCAGGATCTGGGTGCGGGTCAGCTCGGCGGTTTCCTTGGCGAAGTCGGTGTCCTTGATGCGGCTGCGCGACGCCGACAGGTTTTCCGACGAGGTCTGCAGGTTGGCCACGACCGAGGTGAAGCGGTTCTGGATCGCACCGAGGTCGGCGCGGGTGCTGTTGATCGCGCCCAGGGCCTTGTCGACCACTTCCATTGCCTGCTGTGCACCAAGCACCGTGCTCACGTCCAGCTTCTGCACGTTGGCAGCGGTGGCGGTGCCAGCGGTGTAACCAGCGGCTGCATTCTTCGCGCCCCACACGCCGGTGCCGGCGTTCAGGTCGCTGCGCTCAAGCGCGATGTCGGCAGCGACGACCGCCTTGCCTTCCTTCACCGAGGTCAGTTTCATCGAGCCATCGGCATTCGCCTCGGCATAGAGGCCGGCTTCGCCGATCTTGGCATTGATCGCCGTGGCGACAGCCTTGGACGCATCGGCAGTGGAGGCGCCGGCCTTGATCTCGACGGTGCCGATGTCCACGCCCATTACCTTGCCGGTAATGCGCGAGCCGTCGGTACTGGCGGCCAGTACGTCAGTTGCGCCGCTTGCGAAGGTCGAGGTGCCCAGCGAACCCGCTTTCGCATCGATGGTCTTGTCGATGGCGATGGCCTGGCCGGCATTGGCGCCGACCTGGAACAGCTGGCTGGAGAACGTGCCGTCCAGCAGCTTGGTGCCGTTGAAGTCCGACTGCTTGGCGACGCGGTCGATTTCCGAGACCAGCTGGGTCACTTCAGCCTGCAGTGCCTTGCGGTCGCTGGCCGAGTTGGTGGCGTTGGAGGCCTGCACCGACAGCTCGCGGACGCGCTGCAGGTTGTTGCCGATTTCGGTCAGCGAACCTTCGGCGACCTGGGCCAGCGAGATGCCATCGTTGGCATTGCGGATGGCGACGTCGGTGCCGCGGATCTGAGTGCCGAAGCGCTCGGAGATCGCCAGACCGGCGGCGTCGTCCTTGGCGCTGTTGATGCGCGAACCGGAGGACAGGCGCTGGATGGTGGTGGCCAGCGAGCTGCCGCTGGTGCTCAGGTTACGCTGAGCATTCAGGGACATGGTGTTGGTGTTGATGACTTGTGCCATGGTGCTTTCCTTTGGCGAAGGTGGAACGTGTTTCAGGCGCCGGGCGGCGGTTCAGATGCCGCCCGGCGGTCGATCAGGGAGCGGATCAGCGCAGCAGGCTGAGCACGCCCTGCGGCACCTGGTTGGCCTGGGCCAGCATGGCCGTACCGGCCTGCTGCAGGATCTGGGTGCGGGTCAGCTCGGCGGTTTCCTTGGCGAAGTCGGTGTCCTTGATGCGGCTGCGCGATGCCGACAGGTTTTCCGACGAGGTCTGCAGGTTGGCCACCACCGAGGTGAAGCGGTTCTGGATCGCACCGAGGTCGGCACGGGTGCTGTTGATCGCGCCCAGGGCCTTGTCGACCACTTCCATCGCCTGCTGCGCACCCTTCACGGTGGACACGTCGATCTTGTCGGCGAACTGCTTGCCCGGGACCGGGGTTGCTGCGGCGAAGCCGGCCAGCGAGCTGCCGATGGCAGTGAAAGCGCCCGCGTTGTTCACGCTGTCCTTGACCGAGGTCAGGGTCAGTGCGCCGGCGGCATCGGTTTCGGCCAGCACGCCGGTTTCGCCGATCTTCGCATTGATGGCGGCAACGACGGCCTTGCCGTTTGCAGCGGTGTTGGCGGCAGCGTCACCGACGCTCTTGACCGTCATGGCGCCGAAGTTGAAGACGGTGCCCTTGCTGTCGGTGATGGTGAACGCACCCACTGCGGTGTCAGTGTCAGCGGTACCGGCGATTGCGGTTGCGGTACCGCTGGAGAACTGTGCACCACCCAGGGCGTTGGCCTTGGCATCGATGGTCTTGTCGATGGCGATGGCCTGGCCGGCATTGGCGCCGACCTGGAACAGCTGGCTGGAGAACGTGCCGTCCAGCAGCTTGGTGCCGTTGAAGTCCGACTGCTTGGCGACGCGGTCGATTTCCGAGACCAGCTGGGTCACTTCAGCCTGCAGCGCCTTGCGGTCGCTGGCCGAGTTGGTGGCGTTGGACGCCTGCACCGACAGCTCGCGGACGCGCTGCAGGTTGTTGCCGATTTCGGTCAGCGAACCTTCGGCGACCTGGGCCAGCGAGATACCGTCGTTGGCATTGCGGATGGCGACGTCGGTGCCGCGGATCTGAGTGCCGAAGCGCTCGGAGATCGCCAGACCGGCGGCGTCGTCCTTGGCGCTGTTGATGCGCGAACCGGAGGACAGGCGCTGGATGGTGGTGGCCAGCGAGCTGCCGCTGGTGCTCAGGTTACGCTGAGCATTCAACGACATCGTATTGGTGTTGATGACTTGTGCCATGAGGAGAGGTCCTTGAGCGGTTGCACGTGAGTTGGGTTAGACGCCCCCGACGTGCCCCGGGGGCGGCTCATGTCAGCGCTGCAACAGGCTGAGCACGTTCTGCGGTACCTGGTTGGCCTGGGCCAGCATGGCCGTACCGGCCTGCTGCAGGATCTGGGTGCGGGTCAGCTCGGCGGTTTCCTTGGCGAAGTCGGTATCGCGGATACGGCTGCGCGAGGCCGACAGGTTCTCCGAGGAGGTCTGCAGGTTGGCTACCACCGAGGTGAAGCGGTTCTGGATCGCGCCGAGGTCGGCGCGGACGCTGTTGACCGATTCCAGGGCCTTGTCGACGATCGACAGCGCCTTCTGCGCGCCTTCGGCCGTGGTGACGTTCAGGTCCTTGACGAAGCTGGCCGAGGTGCCGGTGAGCGTGCCGCCATTGGTGCTGGTCTCGGTCAGGCCGAGGCCGGCGATCGTCGCGGCGGTGGCGCCGGTCGGCGGGGTCGCGGCGCTGACGCCCAGGGTGAAGGTCTGGCCGTCCTTGACCGAAGCCAGGCTGATCACGCCGGCATTGACCGAGGCCATGACGCCGGTTTCGCCCAGCTTGTTGTTGATCGCGGCGGAGGTGGCCGAAGTGATCGACTCGCCCGCCTTCACGGTGAAGTCGTTGACGGTGATCGTGGTGGCGGTGCCGCCCGGCGGGGTGACCGAGATCTGCAGGCCGGAGTAGGTGGTGTCGGCGGTGGCCTTGTCGGTCGCCAGCGCGGTGCCGGTGTAGCCGTTGGCGAAGGAGGCGGCACCCAGCGAATCGGCCTTGGCGTTGACCACGCTGTTGATGGCGATGGCCTGGCCGGCGTTGGCACCGACCTGGAACAGCTGACTGGTGAAAGAGCCGTCCAGCAGCTTGGTGCCGTTGAAATCGGCCTGCTTGGCGACGCGGTCCACTTCGGAGACCAGCTGGGTTACTTCGGCCTGCAGCGCCTTGCGGTCGCTGGCCGAGTTGGTGGCGTTGGAGGACTGGACGGCCAGTTCGCGGATGCGCTGCAGGTTGTTGCCGACTTCGCTCAGCGAGCCTTCGGCGACCTGGGCCAGCGAGATGCCGTCGTTGGCGTTGCGGATGGCCACGTCCAGACCACGGATCTGGGTGGTGAAGCGCTCGCTGATGGCCAGGCCGGCCGCGTCGTCCTTCGCGCTGTTGATGCGCAGGCCGGACGAGAGGCGCTGGATGGTGGTAGCGAGCGAGCTGCCGCTGGTGCTCAGGTTGCGCTGAGCGTTGAGCGACATCGTATTGGTGTTGATTACCTGTGCCATGGGGTCGTCTCCTCTTATATGGAACCCGTTGGTGAATGAAACGAAGCGCCGCCGGTTTTTTTGTGTGGCTGTGTGCTTCGCTGTTGCCAAATGAATAACGGCGCTTTGTCAACAACCTTTAGCCGTGAATTCCGCTGGAGCCGTAATTCGGTGCTGGAGGCTGTTTTTCCCGGGTTTTTCAGCCCTGGAAGGGCGTGAAGGCAATCCCGGAAAGGGGCGGTCGGGGCAGGCCCGACCAGCGCTGATGAAGGTATCGGCGGGGCAGCGCCGGCCTTGATGGGCAATCACGGGTATTCCGCCGCAGCGGGCATGGCGCCGGGCACGGAAACGAAAAAGGCCGCGATGCAGGGCATCGCGGCCTTTCAGGGGGTGACGCGAGGGAAGCGTCAGCGGATCTTGTTGAACAACGACATCGACTGCATCTGCGAGAAGATCGTCTGTGCCGCCTGCAGCGCGGTGCTCTGCAGCTGGTACTGGCTCAATGCATCGGCATAGTCCAGGTCACGCATCTGCGACAGCGTGGTCTTCAGGGTCACGCCGTTGGCCTCGCGCATGTCCGCGGCGTTATCCAATGCCTTCAGCTGTGCGCCGCCTGCGGCACGTGAATCGATCATGCGTTCGGAGGCGCGTGCCACGTCGCGCAGGGCACTCTGCAGCTCGTTCTGCTGCGCGGACATCTTCGCGGTGGTTCCGGTGTCGGCATCCAGCGCGGCGATCAGCTTGTCCATGGTGTCGAAGATGTCGCGGCTGCTCGCGGGCGTGACGTTGAAGCTGTCACCCGCAGCGGGTGCACCGGTGATCTGCAGGCGCACCCCGTTCACTTCCACGTTGTCACCGGCCTTGTAGGTGCCGGTACCGGTGACGTTGCCCGCGCCGTCCAGCACCTGGTACTGGTCGGCAGCGGTGAAGCGGATGCTGAAGGCCTGTCCGTTCCAGCTGTCACTGCCGTCGCGCGTGATGTTGGTCAGCACGCCGTTGCCGGTGTTGCCGGCCGCCGCGCCGCCATCGACAAAGCCATCGCCGGTGGGGATGCGCATGAAGATCTCGCTGCCGGGAAGCGCATCGCGCACGTAGGTATCGGGGCCGACTTCGATCTGGCGCTGGGTCTGGTCGCCCCGGTAGACCACCTTGCCGTTGATCTTGGCAAACGGCGGGTCGCCGTCGTTGGTGCCGCCGAACACGTAGCGGCCGGTACCATCGTCGGCGTTGGCCAGCGACAGCAGGCCATCGCGGATCTGGTTCAGCTCGGTGATCAGGGTCTTCTTGTCCGGTGCACTCAGCGCCGGGTTGCTGGCCTGGATGGTCAGATCATTGACGCGCGCCATCAGGTCGTTGACCTGGGCCAGGGTGTTTTCCTGCACGCCCAGCCGGTTCTGCACGTTGCCGGCATTGAGCTTCATGCGGTCAAGCGCGGCCAGGCTGCGGTCAAGACCGACTGCGGCACCGGCGGCGACCGGATCGTCCTTGGCGCTGACGATCTTGCTGCCGGTGGCGATCTGCTGCTCCAGGTGGCTGAGCTTGGCCTGCTTGGCCATCATCAGCGACACGGACTGGTTGAACATCATGCTGGTGGAGATGCGGCTGCTCATCGGCGGACGGCTCCCAGGATGGTCTGGAACATGCTGTCGGCGGTGGAAATCAGCTGCGAGGCGGCCTGGTAGGCCTGCTGCAGGCGCAGCATGTCGGCCGCTTCCTCGTCCAGGTTGACCCCGGACACTTCGTCGCGCGCTTCCTGCGCCTTGTCGTTGATCACCAGCTGCGCTTCCAGCGAATACTCGGCCGAACGTGCGGCAGCGCCGACCTGGGTGGTCAGGCCGCCCAGCGCACCGTTCAGGGTGACCGTGCCGCTGTTGAACGCCTTGGCGCTCTCCACCTTGGCCAGCCGGGAGGCATTGCTGTTGTCCGACGAGCCGGCAGGGGTAGGGGTGATGTTGAAGGTGTCGCCGACCTTCGGCGCACCGTCCAGCACGAAGCTCCAGCCATTGGCGCTGATGGTCTGGCCCGGGGTGTAGGTCTGCGGCGGGCCACCATCGATGGTGTAGGTGGTGGCCGAGGTGAACACGATCGCAGCCGGATTGCGCAGGTTGGCGTTGGTCGAATCGCTGACGGTGACCCCGCTCAGCTTGCCGGTGCCGGTGTTGGACGTGGCGGCAGCGCCCTTCACCGCCGCAGCGGCGGCGATGCGCGAGGGATCGGTAATCGCCACTTCCATGCTGCCGGCCACGCCTGCGGTGGGCTGCAGCAGGAATCGATCATTGGCAGCCGGGGTCCCGCCGACCACCAGCTTGACGCCATTGATCACCAGCGGATCGGCGGCGGTGCCGGTACCGGTCAGCGGTACATTGGCGCCGGTGTCGGCGCGGCTGGCCTTCCACTGGGTGCCATCGAACTGCAGCACCACGTTCTGCGCGTCCAGCTTGCCCAGGTCGCCATAGGTGGCGCTGAGGCTGGCCGTGCCGGTGTTGGCATTGTTGGCGGTGACGCGCGGATTGCCGATGTTGAAGAAATCACCGCCCAGCTGGCCATACATGTCCACACCCTGGTGATGGGTCTGGTTGAAGGTCTCGGCCAGGCCGACGGCCAGCTTGCCCAGTTCGGCCTGGGCCGGGGTCAGCACCGTGTCGCGGAATTCCAGCAGGCCGCCGATCTGGCCACCGACGGCCTTTGCGTCAAGCCGGATCGTGTTGCCCTGGGTCTCCAGCGCCAGCTGCAGGCGCTCGGGCTGGTAGGGGTCGGCCACGGTGGTGACCTTGGTCGCCGTGGTGCCCACGACCAGCGCGTTGCCGCCGGCGGTGTAGACATTCATGATGCCGCCGTCCTGGATCACCGCCGTACCGCCGGTGTAGCCGATCAGCTGGGTGATCAGCTGGTCGCGGCGATCGAGCAGGTCCGGCGCGGCGTTGGCGATGTTGGTGCCGATGGCGCCGTTGATCTGCGCGATCTCCTGCGCCAGGCGGTTGACCTCGGTGGCACCGGCCAGCAGGCCGTTGTTGACCTCGCCGTTGAGGTTGTTCAGGTGCGTGTTGAGCTGCACGAAACGGTTGGCCAGGGCCTTGCCGCCGTCGAGCATGTTCTGCCGGTCGGCGGTGCCGGAGGCGTTGGAGGACAGGCCGCTGACCGAGTCGAAGAAGTTCGACCAGACGCCGGCAATGTTGGTCGCGCCTTCCGAGAACAGCGAGTTGACCCGGTCGGCCATGCCGGAAAGCTGCTTCAGGCGTGCCAGCTCGCCGCTGCTGTCGAGCAGGCGCGAGATCGCCAGCTGGTCGGCGGTGCGGCGGATATCGGTGATGCGGGTGCCGTTGCCGACCGTGCCATAGCCGTAGTTCTGCGGATCAGCGGTAGCGAAGTTGACCTTCTGCCGGCTGTAACCCGGGGTATTGAGGTTGGCCACGTTGTGGCTGGTGGTCGCCAACGCACGCTGGAAGGCGAGCAGGGCACCGGTACCGGTGGAAAGTACGCTGGACATGGGGTTCCTCAACGACGAGTGATACCCAGCGCCGCGGTTGCGGTGCTGGCGAAGGTCTGGCCAAGGCGTGTGCCGGCGTCGGCCACGGCGCTGACGGCGCGCTCGATGGTCGGCCCCCCGGCGATCGCGGCGATCTTGGCGGCGTAGCGTGGATCGGTGGCATAACCGGCACGCTGCAGGCCGCGCGCGAAGCCCTGCACGTCGGTGCCGGCCTGCAGCGCCTGCTGGTAGCGCGGGCTGGTCTTCAACAGGCGCACGTAGTCGGCGAAGCTTTCGGCCGGCGAACTGTAGGCGCGGAAGCTGGCGGTCTCGTTGCGGCGCACGCCATCGACATACTCATGGGTGCCGGCCACGGCACGCTGGCCGCTCCAGCCATTGGCCTTGATGCCGAACAGGTTGTGCGAGGTGCTGCCGTCGGCATGCTTGATGTGGCGCTTGCCCCAGCCGGTTTCCAGCGCGGCCTGGGCGACCAGGGCGCGGGCATCCACGCCGAGCTCCTTGGCTGCGCTCTGCGCGTGCTGCCAGATGCTGGCAACGAAGCCCTCCGGAGTGTGCTCGCCGAGCTGGGCCACGGCGGTGCGGGTGGCCAGGGCATCGGCCGGGCTGATCGCGGTGCCGCGATTGCTGGCGGTCGCCGCCCACTGGTCGCTGCCGGCCGCCCAGTCATCGCCCTGCAGGCTGCCGATGTAGGGATCGTCGGTGCCGAGCGAGCGGTGCATGCTGCTGCTCTCGCGGCCGGCAATCAGGTCCAGTGCCTGCTCCATCGGTGTCACCGCGGCCTGCGCGCCGGACTGTGCGCCGGCCGCCATCTGCTGCAGCAGGCGCACGGCCTGGCTGCCGTCTTCCAATGGCAGCGACGGTGCCGGCCTGGCCGGTGCGTTCAGCTGGTAGGCGCGGCTGGCCTTGGCCGGGTCCACGCGGGTATCCAGCGCCGGGCCGTCGGCGGCCTGGCCGGACAGCTGGCGGCTGATCATGCCCGACAGGCCCAGGCCCTTGCCGCGTGTCATCGCCTCGGCAATCTTCTGGTCGTACATGTCGCGGAACATCTTGTTCTCGCCGGGGAACAGCGAATCGCCGAAGCTGGCGTCACGCATGCTCTTGACCAGCATCTGCGCGAACTGGCCTTCCAGCTGGCGCGCGACCTTGTCGATCTTGGCCGGATCGTTCTGTTGCGCCGGGTGCAGATCGAATGCGGGGTTGATGCGCATGTCAGATCACCTCGAGTTCGGCACTCAATGCGCCGGCCTGCTTCAGGGCTTCCAGGATCGCGATGAGATCGCCCGGCGCCGCGCCCACGGCGTTCACCGCGTGCACGATTTCGTCCAGGGTGGTGCCGCCGCTGAACTTGAACATGCGGCTGCCGTCGTTGGTGGCGGTGATGGTCGACTGTGGGCTGGCCACGGTGCGGCCGCCGGACAGGGCGTTGGGCTGGCTGACGTTGGTGTTTTCCTGGATCGTCACGGTCAGCGAACCATGCGAGATCGCGGCCGGGCCGACCCGTACCTGCTGGCCGATGACCACGGTGCCGGTGCGCGAATTGACCACCACCTTGGCCGGCGCGCTGCCCGGAGTCAGCTCCAGGTTCTCGATGCGTGCCAGCAGGCCGATGCGCGCGCCGGGATCGGTGGGTGCGGTGACCGCCACGGTTACACCATCGACGGCACGCGCCGCGCCCTCGCCGAAGGCGTTGTTGAGTGCAGCGACCATGCGCGAGACGGTGGTGAAATCGTTGTTGTGCAGGTTCAGGGTGATGTCGCCGCCATTGGCGAGCGGATCGGGCAGGGCACGTTCAACCGTGGCGCCGTTGGGAATGCGGCCGACGCTGGGCACGTTCACCGAGACGCGGGAACCGTCCTTGCCCTGCGCACCGAAGCCGCCGACGATCAGGTTGCCCTGGGCGATCGCGTAGATCTGGCCATCGGCACCGCGCAGCGGAGCCATCAGCAGCGAGCCGCCACGCAGCGACACCGCATTGCCGATCGAGGACACGGTGATGTCGATCGGCTGGCCCGGCTTGGCGAACGGCGGCAGTTCGGCATGGATCGCCACCGCCGCCACGTTCTTCAGCTGCGGGTTGACGTTCGGCGGCACATTGACGCCCAGCTCGCCGAGCAGGTTCTTCAGGCTCTGCACGGTGAACGGTGCCTGGCTGGTGCGGTCACCGCTGCCATCCAGGCCCACCACCAGGCCGTAGCCCACCAGCGCATTGCCGCGCACGCCACCGACCTGGGCCAGGTCCTTGATGCGCTCGGCGCTGGCCGGCGCAGCCATTGCCAGCAGGAGGAAGAATGATCCGTAGAGCGACGCGATGCGTCGCTGCCACGTAGAAGAGAAGAGAGCTTTCATGGCCATACTCAGAACGGCGTCAGGCCGGAGTTGAAGAAGCGGCTCAACCAGCCCATCGCGTTGGACTGCGCGACCGGGCCGCGTCCGCCGTAGACAATGCGGGCTTCGGCCACGCGGCTGGAGGGGATGGTGTTGTCCTGGCTGATGTCGCCGGGGCGCACGATGCCCTGCACCTGCACCAGTTCGTCGCCCTGGTTCAGCCGCAGGTTCTTCTGCCCCTGCACGACCAGGTTGCCGTTGGGCAGGCGCTGCACCACGGTGACCGTGACGCTGCCCTGCAGTCGGTTGCTCTGCGCGCTGTTGCCCTTGCCGGTGAAATCACGCTTGCCGGTGGCCGACGCGCTGAGGATGTCCTTGCCGCCCAGGGTGACCGGCGCACCGAGGATCGAGGGCGTCCCCAGGTTGAGGTTCGACTCCTTGTTGGTGGCGGTGTTGGCACTGGTCTGCGCGGTGGTGTTTTCCAGCAGGGTGATGGTCAACAGGTCGCCGACGTCGCGTGCGCGACGGTCCGAATACAGCTGCAGGGTCGGGCCGGCAGCGTAGATCGCACCGGCGGTCGGCGCGGCCTGCGGCGGCATGATCGGCTGGATCGGCGCCATCGCCGCGTAGGGGCGCACGTCGCCGGCGATCACGCAGCCACCGAGCAGGGTGGCCACGGCGCAGGCGAGGGCAGTGCGGGCGAAGGTGGAAATGGGCGACATGGCGGTTTCCCGGTTGGGCCGGTCAGAGCTTGTTGTTGAGATAGCCGAGCATCGAATCGGTGGTGGAGATCGCCTTGGCGTTCATTTCGTAGGCGCGCTGGGTTTCGATCATCGACACCAGCTCTTCCACCACGTTGACGTTGCTGCCTTCCAGCGCGCCCTGCACCACGGTGCCCAGGCCGTTGAGGCCGGGGTTGCCGTTCTGTGCCGGGCCGGAGGCGGTGGTCTCCAGGAACAGGTTCTCGCCGCGGGCCTGCAGGCCGGCCGGATTGACGAAGTCGGTCAGGGTCAACGCGCCCACTTCCACCGAGGCGGCGCCGTCGGCCATCTTCACGCTGATGGTGCCGTCGGTACCGATGGTCACCGACTGCGCGCCTTCGGGAATCTGGATGCCCGGCTGCACCGGATAGCCGCTGTTGGTGACCAGCTCGCTGTCCTGGTTGATCTTGAACGAGCCATCACGGGTGTAGGCCGAGCTGCCGTCGGGCATCTGCACCTCGAAGAAACCACGGCCGTTGACCATCACGTCCAGGGCGCGGCCGGTCTGCTGCTGGCCACCCTGTTCGAAGTTCTTGGCGGTGGCCACCACGCGCACGCCGGTACCCAGCTGCAGGCCGGTCGGCAGCTGCGTCTGCGCCGACGAGGAACCGCCGGGCTGGCGCACCTGCTGGTACAGCAGGTCTTCGAAACTGGCACGGTCCTGCTTGAAGCCGGTGGTGTTGGTGTTGGCGAGGTTGTTGGAAACCACCGACATGCGCATCTGCTGCGCATCCAGTCCGGTTTTCGCGATCCACAATGCCTGGTTCATCTTCGGTGTCCTGTCTGGTGGAACCGGCCGCGCGATGCGGCCCTTGGTAGCGGGTGTGCAAGCGGTGTGCCAGCGCCGCGCTCGGGCGGCGCCGGAATTCCGTCAGCTGCCCAGGCGCAGCAGGCTGTTGGCGCTGCGCGCGTTGTCGTCGCCGTGCTTGATCACCTGCACCTGCATTTCGTACTGGCGCTGCAGCTGGATCATCTGCACCAGTGCACCGGCGGCATCGACGTTGCTGCCTTCCAGCTGGCCGCTGTGCACGGCGGTGCCCTGTGCGGGTGCGAACGGCTGTTGTGGGTCGGTGTTGCGGAACAGGCCATCGAGGCCGCGCTCGAGGCGCTCGTCCGGGGCCTGCACGACCTTGATCCGGCCGACCTGGGCCATGGTCTGCGGGCCTTCGCCCTGCGGGATGATCG
Source organism: Stenotrophomonas maltophilia group sp. Smal17 (assembly GCF_030237045.1). Classification (NCBI taxonomy): domain Bacteria; kingdom Pseudomonadati; phylum Pseudomonadota; class Gammaproteobacteria; order Lysobacterales; family Lysobacteraceae; genus Stenotrophomonas; species Stenotrophomonas maltophilia group sp. Smal17. The sequence goes on along the minus strand of NZ_JASJSU010000096.1, from coordinate 4,398 downwards.
AGATCGTGCCGTCGGCGCCGATCTCCATCGCCTGGTAGGGCGGAATGGCGATCGGATTGTTGTTGTCATCCAGCACCGGGCGGCCGCTGGAGGTCACCAGCTGGCCGTTCGGGGTGACCGACAGTGCAGCGCCGCGCGTATAGGCTTCGCTGCCATCGCTGGACTGCACGGCCAGCCAGGTGCCGGTCTGCAGTGCAAGGTCCAGCGGCTTGCCGGTGATGTGCTGCGCGCCGGGCCGGCGGTTGAAGCCGGCGTCGACGTGCAGCGCATCCACCCGCGAGGCAAAGCCCGGGCCGCGGATCGGGAAGGCTTCGGTGTTGGCCAGCGCTTCCTTGAAGCCGGGGGTGTCCGAGTTGGCGAGGTTGTGGCTGAGCGTACCCTGCGCCTGCAGGGAGGCGCGGGCACCGGTCATCGCCACGTAAAGGGCTTTATCCATGCGGGGAGTTCCGTAGCAGGGTCAGCAGCTCATCAACGGATGTTGATGACGGTCTGGGTGATCTGGTCCTGGGTGGTGATCATCTGCGCGTTGGCCTGGAAGTTGCGCTGCGCGGTGATCATGTTGACCAGCTGCTCGGTGAGGTCGACGGTGGACGCTTCCAGCGAACCGGCCTGGATCTTGCCGAGGTTGGAGGTGTCCGGCATGCCGGTACGCGGCGTGCCCGAGCTGAAGGTATCCACCCACAGGTTGTTGCCCTTCGACTCCAGCCCCTGCGGGTTGTTGAAGGTGGTCAACGCGACCTGGCCCAGTGGCTTGTCGGCACCGTTGGAGTAACGGGCGTAGACCACGCCGGTCTCCGACACGGTGATCTCGTTGAGCTTGCCGGCGGCATAGCCGTCCTGCTGGGTGTTGCGCAGGGCGAACTTCTCGCCGTACTGGGTCGAGCCGGTGATATCCAGCGTCATGTTCAACTGGCCGGCGCCGGTGTTGGGGGTGAAGGTGCCGAGGCTGACCTTGCCGTCCGTCGGTGCGGTGAGCTTGCCGCTGTTGTCGAAGGTGACCGGGGTCGGCGTGCCGGCCGGCTGGCCGTCCACGTAATTGCGAACGGTCCACTCATTGGGGTTGGCCCCCTTGACGAAGTACGAGACCTGGATATGGCTCACGCCCAGCGAGTCGTACACGGTGATGCCGCCGCTGGAGTGGTTGTAGGTGTTGGAGTCGGTCGGGTCGAAGGTGGTGACGGTCGGCGGCTTGGCGTTGGCCGGCAGGGTGAAGCCGACCTTCACTTCACTGGTCTGCTTCGGTGCGCTGTCGGTGGTCAGCAGCTGCAGGTCGACGATGCGGCCGGAATCGAAGTTGGTGCCGTCGGCATTCGGTGCGAACACCTGCAGGCGTGCGCCCTGCGGATTGACCACGAAGCCGGAGGCATCGGTCTGGAAGTTGCCGGCACGCGAATACACGCGGGTGCCGTTCATGTTCATGGTGAAGAAGCCCTCACCGGAAATGGCCATGTCCAGGCTGCGGCCGGTCTGTTCGTTGTGGCCCTGCTTGAACTGCTGGGCAACGTTGGAGACGCGCACGCCCGAACCCACGGCGTTCTTCGACAGGCCGTAGCCGGTGGCCGAGAACAGGTCGGCGAATTCGGCGCGCGACTCCTTGAAGCCGGTGGTGTTGACGTTGGCGACGTTGTTGGCGGTGACGCTCAGGTCGGAGTTGGCGGCATTGATGCCGGACAGCGAGACATTGAAGCCCATGGGATGCTCCTGGTAAGTGCGGGATGTGCGGCTCAGCTGACGCGGAGCACGTAGTCGATCGGGGCCGTGCCCAGGCCCTTGAGATTCAGGTACAGGCCGTCGGAACCGACGGTCACGCTTTCCACCGGGGCCTGCACGTAGGTGGACAGCTTGGTGCTCTTGCCGGCGGTGTCGACGTGGTTGGCCACCACGCTGTACTTGCCGGGTTCCATGCGCTTGCCGTTGGCGTCCTTGCCGTCCCACTTGAAGGCGGTTTCGCCGGCAGCCTTGGCCTCCACGCTCAGCGAGGTGACCTTGGTGCCATTGGCATCGGTGATGTCCACGGTGATGATGCCGGCCGAGGGTGCGGCGACCGTGCCTTCAACACTGCCTTCCTTCTCCAGCACCAGCTTTTCCGACGGCACCAGCACCTGGTGGCCGACCAGCGCCGCACCACGCAGCACCTGGTCGCTGGCCATCGACTCCTGGAAGCCCTTCACCGTCTTGTTCAGATCGGTGATGCCCTGCACGGTCGACATCTGCGCCATCTGCGCGACCATCTGCGTGTTGTCCATCGGCTTCAGCGGATCCTGGTGTTGCAGCTGTTCGGTCATCAGCCGCAGGAAGTCCGCCTGGTCCAGCGTGTTCTTCTTTTTCGTGGCGTTGCTGTTCGGAGCGTTCAGGCCGAGCGCGGCGTAGACGTCCTGGTTGGTCTGGTTGTTGACGGAGGTGGTCATGGCGGTATCCGGTACTGCGGGCCTCAGCGGCCCATGGTCAGGGTGGCCAGCGCCAGTTCCTTGGCCGTGGTCAACATCTCAACGCCGGCCTGGTAATTGCGCGACGTCGAGATCAGGTTGACCATCTGCGCCACCGGATCGACATCAGGCTGGTAGATGTAGCCGTCGGCGTCGGCCAGCGGATGGCCGGGCTCGTAGCGCTTGATGGGCGCGGCCTCGCTCTGGGTGATCTCCTTCACCTTCACCGACGTGATGTTCGGATCGTTCTTGCTGGTGACGGCCTGGAAGATCGGCTCCAGCGGCTTGTACACAGCGTCGGCGGAACCGGCGACGGTGTCGGCGTTGGAGAGGTTGGAGGCGATGGTGCTCATGCGCACCGACTGCGCCTGCAGCGCGGAGCCGGCGATGTCGAAGATCGGCAGGTTGCTCATGGCTTATTGCCCCGTGATCGCGGTCAGCATGGAACGCACCTTGCTCTCGACGAAGCTGAGCGAGGCGCGGTACTCGAGCGCGGCACGGCCATAGGCGGCACGCTCGGCATCCGGGTCGACGGTGTTGCCGTCCAGGCTGGGCTGTACGCCCTCGCGCGCGATCTGGAACGGGTTCAGGCCACTACTGATCTCGTAGTGCTGTTCGTGGGTGGTGGCCATCAGGCCGTTGGCATCCTGCCCCTGGGCGTGGCGCAGGGCGGCGTCGAAGTCCAGGTCCTGGGCCTTGTAGCCGGGCGTATCGGCATTGCCGAGGTTGCTGGCGATCAGCTTCATCCGCTGTTCGCGCAACGGCATGGCCTGGGCATGGACGCCCAGGTAGTCGGTAATCAGGTTGCGCACGGTGCACTCCCACGGGAACGTTGCCCGGGAAGCTGCAAGCGGTGTGCCAAATGGGGGAGGGTAGTGCCGGCCGCTGGCCGGCCCCCCCCCCCCCCCCCCACTACCGGATCAGCAGACCGTCAGGCCGCCAGCGCGACCTTGCGCAGGCGGTCCAGCACGAAATCGGCCAGCTCGTGCGGCGAGTACTTGGCGACGAAGGCGTTGGCGCCCACGCGCTCGACCATCGCATTGTTGAATACGCCCGACAGCGAGGTGTGCAGCAGCACGTACAGGCCGGCCAGGCCCGGGTGCCGCCGGATTTCCGTCGTCAGCGTGTAGCCGTCCATGGCCGGCATCTCGATGTCCGAGATCACCATCGCGTAGCGTTCGGCCGGGTTCTCGCCCGAGGCGTGGATCTGCAGCAGGTGGTCCAGCGCCTGCTTGCCATCGGACAGCAGGGTCGCCCCCACGCCCAGCTGGTCAAGCACGCTGCGGATCTGCTGGCGGGCCACGCGCGAGTCGTCCACCACCAGCACCTGCAGCTGCGGGCCATCGGCGGGCATCGCCATCGCCGGGTCGAGCACGGCTTCACCGCGGACCTGGGCAATGTCGGCCAGCACGCTTTCGACGTCGATCACCTGGATCAGCTCGCCCTGGAAGCGGGTCACGGCGGTCAGGTAGCTCGATTCAGCGCCCAGCTCCGGCGGTGGGTGGATGTCTTCCACCGCGATGTTGACGATGCGCTCCACGCCACTGACCAGGAAGCCCTGGATCGAGCGGTTGAATTCAGTGACGACCAGGTAGCCGGGCGAGGTGTCCGCATCGGGCTCACGCTCGGGGTGGCCGATCGCCAGGCCCAGGTCCAGCACCGGCACCGAGCGGCCCCGCACGTCGGCCACGCCGGAGAACTGGCTGGGCAGACCGGGCACCTGGAACAGCTCCGGGCGGCGCAGGACTTCCTGCACCTTGAAGACATTGACGCCAAAAAGCTGACGTCCGCCGAGACGGAACAGCAGCAGCGCCAGGCGGTTGTGGCCGGCCAGTCGGGTCCGCTGGTCGATCCGGTTGAGCAGGTCATGGGACATGGCTGCTGTATCGGCGCGCTCGGCACCGAACTTGAGCGCTTTCGTAGCGTCGAGCCATGCTCGGCCGAGTCTCTTGTAGAGTCGAGCCATGCTCGA
>NZ_JASJSU010000095.1:0-15857 GCF_030237045.1 Stenotrophomonas maltophilia group sp. Smal17 | reverse complement strand
GAACGCTCGAATATCACTGCGGCGTTGCCCGCGCGTTGCGCGGTCAACGCCGCAACCGCTATCAATGCAGGGATGCACAGTGGAGAGAGAGCAATGAGCATGCAGGTGGCACGCACGTGGTGGCGCGATCTTTCGATACCGGCCATCGTCGCTGGCTTCATTACAGTGCTGGTCGGCTTCGCCAGTTCCGCCGTGATCGTGTTCCAGGCCGCGCAGGCCGTCGGTGCCGACCAGGCGCAGATCGCCTCGTGGATGTGGGCGCTTGGTCTGGGCATGGGCGTGACCTGCATTGGCCTGTCGCTGCGCTATCGCGTGCCGGTAGTGACCGCATGGTCGACCCCGGGTGCGGCCATGCTGGTGGTGGGTGCCGGCGGCGCTTCGCTCTCTGAAGCGACCGGCGCCTTCCTGCTCGCCGCCGTGCTGGGCATGCTGGCGGGCTTCTCGGGCCTGTTCGCCCGGTTGATGCAGCGGGTGCCGATGGCGCTGGCCGCGGGCATGCTGGCCGGCGTGCTGCTGCGCTTCGGCCTGGACGTGTTCGTGGCCATGAACACCCAGCTGGTGCTGGCACTGGCGATGTTCGCCACCTGGCTGGCCGGGCGCCGCCTGTTCCCGCGCTACGCCGTCATCGCCACCCTGCTGGTCGGTATCGCGATCGCCGCCAGCCGTGGCCTGCTGCACGCACAGCAGGTGCACCTGCAACTGGCGGTACCGCAGTGGGTGACCCCGTCCTTGTCGTGGACCGCCGTGGCCGGCATCGCCCTGCCCTTGTTCATGGTCACCATGGCCTCGCAGAACATTCCCGGCGTGGCGGTGATGCGCGCGTCCGGCTACGACGCCCCGGTATCGCCGCTGATCGGCTGGATCGGCGTGGTCAACACCCTGCTGGCGCCGTTCGGTGCGTACGCGCTGAACCTGGCGGCGATCACGGCAGCGATCTGCATGGGCCGCGATGCGCATGAGGATCCGGCACGACGCTACACCGCTGCCATGGCTGCTGGCGCCTTCTACATTGTCATCGGCCTGTTCGGCGCCACGGTGGCGGCACTGTTTGCGGCGTTCCCCAAGGAACTGGTGGCCTGCGTGGCCGGTATCGCGCTGTTCGGCACCATCGGCAACAGCCTGGCCAGTGCACTGGCGGTGGAGCGTGACCGCGAGGCGGCACTGGTCACCTTCCTGGTCACCGCCTCGGGCGTATCTCTGGCCGGGATTGGGTCGGCATTCTGGGGGCTGGTGGCCGGCGCGCTGTGCCTGCTGGTACTGCGGGCGCGCGCGCCGGCCTGAGCACGAGGATCAAGACTGCGGGCGAACGGCGTTGCCGATCATCGCCTGCCCCTCAGCCGGCCATCGCCTGCGCCACGAACATCATCACCAGGACGAAGAAGATGGCCCCGACCGCCGCCGGTACGCTGGTGCCACCCCGGGCTACCAGTTCGCTGCGCAGGCGTGCCGCATCGTCTCCGGCAACGACACGTGCCCGGGTGATCTCCCGCTGGCAGTGCGACAGATACCAGCGGTTGGCATACACCGCGGCGGTGATGTTGAGCACGAAGTTGATGAACATGGACATGCCTTCGGGCACACCCAACAGAGCCTCGGCGATGCTGAAGAACACCAGGGTGCCGGCCCAGATGGCCGCCAGCCGGTACATCCTGCGGTACATCATCCAGATCAAGCCGATCAGGAACGCCGGCCAGTGCCAGGTACCGCTGCCCGTGGCGATGCCCTGATCCAGCCGCCAGCGCTGGCGATAGATCGGGAAGTTGCCGCCGACGACGGCGGCATACAGCGCCATGTCACCCTCCAGCCCGGTGGCCGGCGTGGGCAGGGCGGCCGTCGTGGGCGCGCGGTAGGGATCGGATGGATCGGCGGCGGTCGTCGCGACTCCTGCAGGCTCGGGCGGTTGGGCGACCGGCCCGGCTGCGGCCACCGCAGGGTCGAGCTCGGCCAGCGGTCGCCACGACGGCATTCCCTCCCGCCACAACAGCGTACGCGCCGTCACCGTCCCGTCCTGTTGCAGGCGGCGCAGCCCGGCAAGATCGACCGGCCCTTCGCTCTGCCTGCTGTTGGCATACCACCACTGCGCATCCTGCATGTTGCCTACCTCTGCTGGTTCCATCATCACGCTCAACGTCCTGTCGTTGCCTGCAGCGGTGCTCTGGCCAGGGTCTGTGCCATCCGGTGGCTTGCGCCCGGTTCAAGGGTAATCTGCTCGGGACCGGCATTGGCCACTTCCAGACACACATAGTCGCGCCAGCCCTCGCCGACATCCGACATTTTCGCCGCGGCCTCGGCTCCCGGGTTCCAGGCCACCAGGGTCTGGCTGCCTTCGCTGTGGATCTCGATCTGCCGCTGCAGCACGGGATCACGCAGCACATAGTGGCCCTGTGCCCCGGTGTAGATGCGGTCGCTGCGGCCAGGATCGCGCGGGTCGCGCAGCGACCATGGCCCCTGCTGCTGCCGCGCGTGGGAATAGTCCTCGTACTTGTCCAGGTACTGCAGTCCGTCGACACCCTCGACGTCCACGCGGCTGGCATCACCCACCCTGAAGTAGCTGTGCAGTGCCTGGGTGAACGTCACCGGGGCGGTTCCGATGTTCTCGGTGATCAGTTGCTGGTGCAGCTGATGGCCGACGTGCACCACCATCTGCAGGCGCAGGCCGAGTGGGTCGGGCAGTAACGGGGCCAGCTGCAGCTCCACTGCGCCGTCATCGCCCTGGTGCACGTGCAGCAGTTCCCAGCGTGCGGTGCGCACCAGGCCATGTGCAGGAGCATCCGCGCCCTGGCCCTGGCGACCGAACCATGGCCAGCACACCGGCACGCCACCGCGGATCGGCGTCGGCAGCTCGGCGCGCATGGGCGACAACCACAACAGATCCGGTTGTCCCTGCGGAATGAACGACAGCAGCTGTCCGCCGAACACGCTGATGACCGCCGTGGCGACGGGCGTGCGCACGTGCCAGGCCTCAAGCCCGTGATACAGGCCGTTGCTGATGTCCGGATTCGACTGCATGCGATGACGCTCCTTGAAGACCGCGGCGATGATGTCGCGGTCAACGTGCCGCCGGCAAGGCCTTCTGCGCACTGGGCGCGGCAGCCGCCTCTTCCTGCAGCGCGCGCAGGATGCGTTGCCCGGCGCGACCATCGGCATTGGCCCAGCCAAGGCGTTGCTGTTCGGCCTGGATCGCGCGACGCGTGGCAGTACCGATCATGCCGTCTGCGCTACCGATATCGTGGCCGCGGGCGAGCAGCAGGGTCTGCAGCTGACGGCGCTCATCGCGGCCGATTCCGGGATCGTCGGTGGGCCAGGCCGTGGCCAATCCGGCGCCGCCGCGTAGCTGGTCGGCCAGCGTGGCGATCGCCAGTGCGTAACTCTCGGCCGCGTTGTAACTGTAGATCGCGTCGTAATTGCGGAACACCAGCAACGCCGGGCCCTTGCTGCCGGCCGGCAGCAGCAGGGCGGCACGCGCGTCGGCGGGAAGCTTGGCCGGGGCCAGCGCACTGCCATCCAGCGCAGTCACTCCCTGCGCGCGCCACTCGGCCAGGGCGCGGCGCTGGGTACGCCCCGCCTGGCTGGCATTGAAACCGGCGGGGACACGCACCTCCATGCCCCACGGCTCGCCACTGCGCCAACCGGCGCGCTTGAGGTAGTTGGCGGTGGACGCCAGCGCATCGGGGATGCTGCCGACCAGGTCGCGGCGACCATCGCCATCACCATCCACGGCGATGCGTGCGTAGGTGCTGGGCATGAACTGCGTATGCCCGAAGGCGCCTGCCCAGGACCCGGTGAGGCCCTGTGCCTGCAGGTCTCCACGGTCGATCAGCGTGAGCAGGGCCAGCAGTTCACCGCGGAAGAAGGCCTGGCGGCGGCCGGCGCAGGACAGCGTGGCCAGCGACTGCAGCAGCGGGCGCTTGCCGAACACGCGGCCGTAGTCGCTCTCCACGCCCCAGACCGCGACGATGGTGGCCGGATCGACGCCGTACTGTGCAGACACCCGATCGAGCAGGTCACGATGCTGCTGCAGCATCGCGCGGCCATCATCCACGCGCTGGCGATCGACCAGCGCGGCCAGGTAGTCCCAGATCGGCGTGGTGAATTCGGGCTGCGCATCGAGCAGGCCGAGCACGCTCGGGTCGGGCGTGAGGCCGGCGGTGATCTCAGTGAAGCGCTCAGCACGGATGCCCTGGCTGGCGGCGGTGGCCTGCAGGTTCGCCAGGCAGCGGCTGAAGGCTGGATCGGCACTGGCATCCGCTGCCGCAGGCGTGGGGGCCGAAACCAGGGCGGCTGCCAGGCCGAGCGTGGTGAGAATGGGCATGGCGTCCTCCGTGTTGCCGTTGCAGGGCCATCTTAGGGGTACCGATGCCGCCGAACCTGAAGGGCACCCGGACCACCGGCGGGCTGGACCGCACGCAGCAGGCGCAGGCCGTAGGCAGGACGGTCGGCATCCCAGCGCTGCGTGACCTGCAGCCCAGCCTGCTGCAGCAGCGCTTCAAAGCTGTCATCGGTGTACTTGTGACTGTATTCCACGCGGATCGGCTCATCGGCGGCGAAGTGGAAGGTCCGGCCATCGAGATGGACATCCTGCGCCCAGCGGCTGACCAGGTCGGTTTCAATACGCAGCCGGGCGGTGCTGTAGCACGCACGATGACGGAATCCGGCGAGATCGAAGTCACTGCCGATCTCGCGGTTGAGCCGGGCCAGCAGGTTGAGGGTGAAGGCAGCGGTGACGCCCTGCGCGTCGTTGTAGGCTGCCTCGATCAGCGCCGGGTCCTTGTGCAGGTCGATGCCGACCAGGGCCAGGCCCTCACCGCCCATGGTCTGGCGCATCGCGCGCAACAGCGCGATGGCGTCCTCGCCTTCGAAGTTGCCCAGCGTGGAACCGGGGAAGAACAGCAGGCGTCGTGCCGGTTCGCGCTCGGGCATGGGCACGGCCACGGGACGGGTGAAGTCGGCGCAGACTGGCAGCATCTCGACCTCGGGCAGCGCCGGTGCCAGGTGATCGATGCTGGACAGCAGTGCGGCACGTGAGATCTCGATCGGCGTGTAGGCCACCGGGTCGTGCAATGCGGCCAGCAGCAGCGCGGTCTTGCGGCCACTGCCGCTGCCGAGTTCCACCACGTGCAGGCGCGGGCCGACGGTACGGGCGATGTCCGGCAGCACGCGCTTCAGCAGGGCCAGCTCGGTGCGGGTGGGGTAATACTCGGGGGTCTGGGTGATCTGCTCGAACAGGCGCGAGCCGCGGGCATCGTAGAAGTACTTGGAGGGCAACTGCCGCGACGGGCGCGACAGACCGGCCACCACATCGGCCAGGATCTGCTGGCGCCCCGGGGTGAGATCGGTCAGCGCCTGCAGCGCGTCATCCACCGTACTCATGTGAGGTCCCTAGCCAGGCGCAGCCCGGAGAACTGCCAGCGCGCCGGCGGCATGAAGAAGTTGCGGTAGCTGGCACGCACATGTCCGCGCGGAGTGGCGCAGCTGCCGCCGCGCAGCACCCACTGCCCGCACATGAACTTGCCGTTGTATTCGCCCAGGTTGCCGGCGAACGGGCGGAAGCCCGGATAGGCCCCATAGGCGCTCTGGGTCCACTCCCATACATCGCCGAACATCTGGCGCAGGCCATTGCCCTGCCCGGCCTGCGGGTGCAGGCCATCGTCATCGGCGAAATGGCCGCATAGCGGTTGCGAGGCGGCAGCGGCTTCCCATTCGAACTCGCTGGGCAGGCGTGCACCGGCCCAGCGGGCACAGGCGTCGGCCTCGTAATAACTGAGGTGGCAGACCGGCGCGTGCAGGTCCAGTTCGCGCCAACCGCCCAGGGTGTATTCGCGCTGCAGGGCGTCGTCCCAGTACAGCGGGTGCTGCCAGTCCTCTGCTTCGCGCAGCGCCCAGCCTTCGCTGAGCCACCAGCGCGGCTCGCGATAGCCGCCGGCCTCGATGAAGGCCAGGTACTCGGCGTTGCTGAGCGGGCGCTCGGCCAGGGCATGGGCGGGCAGCAGCACGCGGTGCGGCGGCGATTCGTTGTCGTAGGCGAAGGCGGCGTGCTGCGGCCACGCCGCGGCACCGACGGTAACGATGCGTTCGGGCGATTCGATCCAGCCCTGCGCAGTGGCGATGCTGGTGATGGCGTGCAGGTCCTGCCGGTAGGCCGGCTGCAGCGGATTGCACCAGAACGCATGCTTGATGTCGGTGAGCAGCAGCTCCTGGTGCTGCTGTTCGTGCTGCAGGCCCAGCTGCAGGTGCTGCAGCGCCTGTGGGTCGAGGTCGCCGGCAGCAAGGCGTGACTGCACCTGCGCATCCACCTGCTGGCGGTAATCGCGTACCTGCTGCAGCGAAGGGCGCGACAGCAGCCCACGCTGTGGCCGCGCGTGGGCCGGGCCGATGCTCTTGTAGTAGCTGTTGAACAGGTAGTCCCAGCCAGGATCGTGCGCCGGTGCGGCGGCAAGGCCTGCCAGCACGAAGCGCTCGAAGAACCAGGTGGTGTGGGCCAGGTGCCATTTGCTCGGGCTGGCATCGGCCATGCTCTGCAGCATGGCGTCCTCGGCGCTGAGCGGCGCGGCCAACTGCAGGCTGCGGGCCCGCACCCGCGCGAACTGGTGGGCGAGATCGTGCTGCGGGGCAGCGACGGCGGCAGGTACGCTGTCCATGCAGGCAGCATCGGCGCAGGCCGGTGAGTGCGACGTCATGGTTCGGCGTCACTTTGTTCACATGGGTGACCCGCCCGCATTCAAGAAGCGGGCCCGAACGCCGCTAACGGCAGTGCTGCGGCCGCGTCGTCACCGCGCTGGAATTCCTGCTTGCCCCTGCATCCGCTCCGCCAGCCTGCGCATTACCTGTTCGTGCTGCCCGCCGTGCTGGTCGCACTGCTGCTGTGGACGGCGCTGGGCAACGAAGACGTTGCCAGCCCGGCCCAGCGCATCCTGCCGTGGCTGCTGGCCAGCCTCGGCGCCGGGCTGGCCCTGCTCTACCACCAGGTGCGTGCGCTGTGCCTGTTGCTGCTGGTGGCGGTGGTGTTCGCGCTGCTGCACCAGGATGTGGGTGGCTACCTGCGCAGTGGCCATGTGACCGCCCTGACCCCGCTGCGCTTCCATGCCATCTCGGCCTGGTTGCCGCTGCTGTTGGCGGGCCTGGCATTGTGGCCGGAACGCGGGCGACGTCGCCAGGACCTGCTGCTGCGCGGCGTGGTCTGCGGCCTGGTGCTTGCCGTCTTCCTGCTGCTGGCAGCACAGCAGCCCAGCGGCATGCACGACCTGTTGTCGGACCGTCACTGGCGCTGGATTCCCGCCCACTGGAACGCGCTGGCGCAGGTGCCGGCCCTGCTGTTCCTGCTGGCCACCGCTGCGCTGGGCTGGCAGGCGTGGCGGCATCCGCGGCCATTGCACACCGCGATGCTGCTGGCCCTACTGTGCCTGTGGTGGATGCTGCCGCGGATCTTCCTGCAACCGGTGCTGTTGCCGGCACTGAGCAGTGCTGCCCTGCTGCTGATGCTGGGTGCGATGCTGCAGGAGTCCTTCCACATGGCCTTCCGCGATGAACTGACCGGCCTGCCGGGGCGCCGCGCGTTCAACGAGACCGTGCAGCGGGCACGCGGCACCTACAGCATCGCAATGGTGGACGTGGATCACTTCAAGTCCTTCAACGACACCCATGGCCACGATACCGGTGACGATGTGCTGCGCCTGGTGGCCTCGCGGCTGTCGCGGGTCAGCGACGGTGGCCGCGCGTTCCGCTATGGCGGCGAGGAGTTCGTCGTGGTGTTCCTGGACCGTCCGGCGGCGGCCTGTGTCGATGCCGTGGAAGCATTGCGGCAGAGCATCGAGGCCAGCCGCATGCAGCTGCGCGACCGCAGTACCCGCAGCCGTGATGACGAAGCCGGCCGCCAGCAGCGCGGACGCGGCGGCAACGGCCAGGTGGTGCAGGTGACAGTGAGTATCGGCCTGGCCGACAGCCGTGAGGATCCACGGCCGGCAGCGGTGATCAAGGCGGCCGACCAGGCGCTGTACAGGGCCAAGGACGGCGGCCGCAACCAGGTCCGCGCGCACGCCGGCCAGCGCGTGCTGGCCGTGCGCGGCGGCTGAGGCTCAGACCGCGTCGAGGTAGTACCAGCGGCCGTCGATGCGCAGGAAGCGGCTGTGCTCGGTCATTTTCACCGCACTGCCGCCGCCGATGCGGTAGCGCGCGGTGAAGCGCACCTCGGCGCTGTCCGCACCGGTGGGCGTGTGCTCGTGCACGGTCAGGCCCAGCCAATGCGTGCGCTGGCCCGGCGCCTCCTCCAGCACCAGCTCGGCCGGGCGGGTGTCCGGGTGCCAGGTCTGGCGCAGGTAATCGGCAAGGCGACGCACGTACGCGCTGTAGCGCGAACGCATCAGGCGCTCGGCGTCCGGTGCGGCTTCGCCGGCATGGAAGCGTCCACAGCAGGCGGCGTAGTCGGCGGCCAGGCCACAGGGACAGGGATCGGCGGGTTGTCGGCTCATGCCGTCATTGTCGCCGGGTTGCACGGATTGATCCACGCGCGGCACAGGTCAGTTGCAGCAGGACAGGCGTATGCTGTCGCGCCCCCACCTTGAATGACCGCCGTGCTGGAACTGGTTCCCCCTGAGTTGTGGTGGCTGGTGGTGATCGCCTTCATCGCCGGCCTGGTGGATGCCGCCGTCGGTGGCGGTGGCCTGGTGCAGCTGCCCGGCCTGTTCACGGTGCTGCCGCAGCAGACGCCGGCAATGCTGTTCGGTACCAACAAATTCAGTTCGATGTTCGGCACCGGTGCGGCGGCCTGGCGCTATGCGCGTAATGTGCGCTTCCCGTGGAAGCCGGTGCTGTTCGCGGCCGGTACCGCCTTCATCTTCTCGTTCGCCGGGGCCACGGCGGTGAGCCTGCTGCCCAAGGATGCGGTGCGCCCGCTGGTGCTGGTGCTGCTGATCGCGATGCTGGCCTACACACTGTGGAAGAAGGACTTCGGCGCGCTGCACCGGCCGCAGGAGATCGGACGCCGCGAGCTGGTGATCGCGCTGGCGATCGGTGCGGCGATCGGTTTCTACGATGGATTCTTCGGGCCGGGCACCGGCAGTTTCCTGATCTTCCTGTTCGTGCGCTTCTTCGGGCTGGATTTCCTGCGTGCATCCGCCGCGTCGAAGGTGGTGAACCTGGCGACCAATGTGGCGGCAATCTCGTTCTTCGTGCCCACCGGCAACATCCTGTGGCTGTTCGCGCTGCCGATGGCGGCGGCCAACATCATCGGCTCGGTGGTCGGCACGCGATTGGCGCTGAAGGGCGGCACGCCGTTCATCCGCAAGCTGTTCGTGGGGTTGGTGGTGGTGCTGATCGCACGGATGGCGTGGGATACGTTCCGCGGTGCGTGAATGCGGTTGCCGGCCAGCGGCCGGCACTACCATGGGCGGGTTCATGACCCGGTAGTGCCGGCCGCTGGCCGGCATTCCCATTCAATCGGCCGGGTCAGGCCTCGGCTTCTTCCGGTTCGTTGGCCTGCTGGCGGCTGCGCTCCGGCAGCTTCAGCCGCTTGCCTTCTTCGTCGTACTCGATCAGCAACACGCCGGAGTCGTGGCGACCGCTGATCTCGACGAAGCAGGCGCCACCGATGAACGGTTCCAGCGTCATCACCGACTTCAGCGGGGTGGCCACCACCATCTGGAAGCCGAAATTGTCGAAGATGTTCATCGCCAGTGCGGTGAACTCGTTGTCGGCCTTGTCGAAGGCCTCGTCGAGCACCACCGCGGCGTAGCTCGGCAGCTGGCTGTCGGCGCCGCCGAGCTGGTAGCGCAGTGCTGCGGCCAGGCAGGTGGTGGCCAGTTTCTGGCGCTGGCCACCGGACTTGCCGGCGCCGCTGCGGTAGATCTCGACCTGCTGGCGCGTTTCCGCATCCAGTTCGACGCCGATGAACTCCACGTGCATGCGCACGTCCAGCACCAGCTCGCGCCAGCGCTTGTCCTCGCCTTCCTGCGAGCCCAGGCGGTTGACCAGCTGGCGCAGCACGGTGAACTGCGATTCGGCCAGCTCGCGCTGCTCGGTCTGCTGTTGCGACAGCACTTCGCGCAGCTGCAGGTGGAACTCGCCGACTTCCGGCAGGCGGCGGTCGCTCAGCTCGATGGTCAGCAGCGTGCCGCGGTTGAACGGCACCTGTTCCAGGCTGGCATTCACTTCGTCCAGGCGCTGGCCGATCGACTTGCGGGCCTCTGCACTGTGCCGCTGCAGGGCCAGCAGGTTGTTCTTGCTCTGGTTCTGCAGCAGGTCGAAGAAGCGTTCTTCGTGCTGTGGAAGTCCATCACGCTCCAGGCGTTCGAGACGGGCGAGGAAATCCTCGGCCGAGGCCACCGACACGGTGAAGTCACCCGACTCCTCCGGCCACTGCTGGATGAAGCGACGGAAGCAGCCGATCAGCTGGTTCTCGATGCGGTTCAGGTCCTGCTGCGACGACGACAACTGTTCATTCAGCGCATTGCTGACCTGGCGCATGTGCGCTTCCAGCGTTTCCAGGCTGAGCGGGCCCTGCTCCTGCAGGCGCTCGGCCAGGCCGGCCTCCTGCTCCTGAGCCAGGCTCGGCAGCACCAGTGCACGGCTCTGCTGGCGCGCGCGGTCGAGGCGGTCACGTTCCTTGACCAGCTGGCCACGCTCGACGCGGACGTCTTCATAGGTACGGCGGGACTGCTCGATGTCGGCGCGCACGGCGTCGATCTGCTTGGCCAGCTTGGCGAGGTCGGCGTTGCCTTCGCGCAGGTCGCGCAGGGTGGCCTCGATATCGCTCAGGCGCTGCTGCGGGGCGGCGATGTCGATCTCGTTCCAGCTGATGCTCACCAGTTCGTGGCAGGCCAGGCGACGCTCGTTGTCGCGGTCACGCTGGCCGCGCAGGCGCGCGATATCGGTTTCGCAGCTGGCGATGCGCTTGGCCAGTTCCTGCGCTTCACGCTCGAAGGCACCCACCTTGTCGTGGTTGTTGAAGCCGAGGATCCAGCGGCGGCGATCGCCGACGGCGCTGCGATCGTCCTTCTCGAAACGATCGCCCGGATGCTTGACCTGGCCTTCGCGGGTGATGCCGCGGTCGACGTTGCGCAGCTGCTTGGCGTCCACGCATTCGTAGTCGAAGCGCTTGCCCAGCTCGCGGCGCAGCCAGCTTTCGAACACGTGCTCGCGCAGTTCCAGCTTGTGCAGCAGCGACTTCGCCGACGGCTCTCGGGCAAACGCATCATCGTTGCGGCGCACGCGGTAGTAGGTGAAGCGCATGCCCAGGTGGGTACGGTTCACCCACTCGGCGACGTCGTTGTAGTGCTTGTCATCGACCAGCAGCGACAGCGCGAAGCCGCCCAGCACGCGCTCGATGGCGCCCTGCCAGCCCTGCTCTTCCGAGCGGACCTGGATCAGCTCGCCGACGAACGGCAGTGCCGCTTCGGCGATGCCGGTTTCTTCGGCCAGGCGCGCGCGCAGCTTCTGCATCGGCGCCGGGATGTTGGACGGCGTGCGCTGCATCGCTTCAAGTTCGCTGCGCACTTCGCCGAAGCGGCGCTCGTCATCGCGCTTGCCACCGAGGCGATCGCTGATCGCATCATCCAGTGCCGCCGAGGCACGCTGGCGGTCCTGCAGTTCGTTCTGCGCACGCTCGACCAGCTCTGCGAAACCGTGGGCGTCGCCGGGCAGTTCGGCCTGCAGCTGCTGAGCCGCTTCCTGGGCCTGGTCACGCTTGGCCTGGCGGCGGTCACGCTCGGCTTCGGCACGGCCCTGCTCGCGTTCCAGTTCCTCGATGCGCTCACCGCCCTGCTGGCGGCGCTGCAGTTCCAGTTCGGCCAGGCGCTCGGTGTGGTTGTCCAGCGCGGCGCGGCGCTGGGCTTCCTCGCCCAGCAGGCCACGGTCACGCACATCCATCTCGCGCAGGCGCGCTTCGATCAGCGCCTGGCGGCGGCTTTCGCGGAAGCTGTCGACGCCAAGCTTCAGCGCTTCGTCGTCGCCGCGCTGGCGGTGCATTACCTTCAGATCGTTGTAGTAGGCACGTGCCGGCAGCAGGGTTTCCACCTGGCGGCGCGCGGTGACCACGGCCTGGTGCGCGCCATCGAGCTCGGCGAAGTCGCTGACCAGGCGCTCGGCCGCGTCGAAGGTCTTCGGCGTGTCGAGCATGAAGTCGCGCAGGAAGACGTTGAGGTCGCCCAGGTTCTTCGCCGACTGCGTCTTGTGCAGCAGGCGCAGCGCCATCTCGTTGTCGATGCCGAGCAGGTCGCGGAAGCGCTCGGCGTAGCCGGAGAAGGTGTCGAAGTGGTGCAGGTCGGACAGCTTCTGCTTGAGCTTGCGCAGGTCCAGGTCGAAGCCACCGAGATCCTTGGCGATGTCGAACGGACGCTCGGCGATCATGTAGTGCTTGCGCACGTCGCCGGCCGAGGTGCCGTTGCCGGAGATCCACAGCAGGCGCACCAGGCTGACCACGCGGCCATCGCCGGCGCGGTACTCCAGCACCAGCGCGGTCCAGGTCGCGCCCTTGCGCAGGTACTGGGTGGCGATTTCGCCGGTGCCGCTGTCCTGCTGGTCGGCCCACGCGCCACGCACGTAGGACACCAGGTTGCGGTCGCGGCCACTGCGCTCGGCTTCACGCGCGGCGGCGTTGAAGTCGACGATGGCCGGCGGCGTCAGCAGCGCGGACATGGCATCGAGCAGGGTCGACTTGCCCGAGCCGGAGCGGCCGACGAACAGGAAGCCGCGCTCGGCGATCGGTACCTCGGTCAGACCGTTGAAGGTGCCCCAGTTGTGCACCTGCAGGCGGCGCATGCGGAACTGCTGCAGGCGCGGGTCCGGCAGGCCTTCGTTGAACAGGGCGGGAGTGTGCTTGGAGATAGCCATGCGATGGTCGGGTCTCTCAGGCCTCGGCGGCCGGGGTTTCGCGCAGCTGGCGGTAGACCGCCGAAAGCTGGGACACGTCTTCGGCGGAGAACAGCAGCTTCAGCGCCGGCGAGACTTCGTGGCGGTCTTCCTGGCCGCTGAGGCGGGTCAGGATGTGGTTGTCCTTCATCTTCTGCACCGCCGAAGCGACGCGGCGGTTGAAGCCGGCGCGGTCGGTGGACAGGTTCTTCTCGTAGATGGCCAGCGCTTCGGCCATCTCGGCGTCGGCGACCACCGCGCGGTTGCCGCGCGCATCGGCCTCGGCCAGCTGCTGGCGCAGGTACAGCAGCAGCACCGAGTCGATGAAGGTCAGCGGCGAGGTGCGCAGCAGTACCGGTGCATCAACGTCTTCGGTGTCGGCCTGGCGGGTGAAGGCCACGCCGCTGTCGCGGTCCAGCACCAGTTCCAGGAACAGATCGGCCAGCGCGGAGCGGATGGCGGCTTCACTGCGGATCAGCGCCGGCCACAGCTTGGCGTGGCGCAGCTGGTCGATGCTGGGGCCGATCAGCAGCTGGCACAGCGCGCGGCGCGCATCCAGCGGCAGGCGCCCGGTGTCGCCCAGGTAGTACACGTCGTTGCCACGGCGGGGCTGCGCCACGCTCGCCACCGGCTCGGCCTCGTAGGCGTCTTCCGCCACGTCGGCCTGCGGTGCGTCGATGGGATCTTCATGCCAGCTCATGGCGTCTCTCCTGGGTGAACCAAACCAGCGGGATGCGGGCGCGACGGACCTGGCCGTCGCCACCACGCCATTGCGCAAGCTCCTGCTCGCCGGCGACCACGTTGCCGAAGCGCGTGCCCAGCGACAGGTAGCCGATGACACTGCCAAGACCCTGCGGCGCCTCGCGCTGCGACAGGGCCTGGGCGATGCTCAGCCGCGGCTGTGCATCGAGCAGGTCGTGCAGGTCGCGGCGCAGGGTGCGGAAGTCGATTTCGGACGAAGCGACCAGGTCGCCGACGCTCTCCAGGCTGATCGCGGCGGCGTCGTTGTACTCAACGTTGCCATCGACCTGGGCACTGCGCGGATCATGCAGCTTCCACTGCGACCACGAGCGCAGGCGGCTGGTGGTCAGCTGCAGGTCACGGCCGATGCCGCGCTGTGCGGGGAACTCGTCGCGCAGCGCCAGCGCTTCGGACTGCGCCTGCTTCAGCAGCTGGTTGAGGCGGCGCTGTTCCAGGTAGCCACGGCTCTGCACGAAGCCGCGCAGGCTGCGCGCGAAGTTCTGCAGCACATCGTGCACCTGGCCGCCACGCTCGAGCATGGTGCTGGTGAAGCCACGCAGGAAGTTGCGTTCGTTGCGGTCCAGGCGGCGCGCGAAGCCACGCGCCAGCACTGCTTCCAGCGCGGCATCGAGCTGGGCGCTCTGTTCGGCGTCGTTGAGCAGGCGCCAGAAGGCCTGGAAACTGCGCCCGGCATCGCTCTCGCCGATCACGTCCACGCCTTCGAACAGCTGCGACAGGACGTCACCGCGCTCGCCTTCATCGTCGATGATGCGTTCGCGGAAATCACGGTTGAGCTGCTCGAAATCGTCGCGCACGCGGCGGAAGTCTTCGGTCAGTTCGTCGGCCAGGCCGATGATCTGGCGCGCACGTTCCAGCGCGCGCTTGCCATCCAGCGCGATCACGCGGCCAGCACCGACGCGGGCGATCTCGGCATCGATGCGGTCACGCTCGTCGCGCAGCGCCGACAGGCGCGCGTCCGGATCGGATTCGGTCTGCGCTGCCAGCTGCGAGAGCTGTTCGATGACCAGCGCCAGGCGGCTTTCGGTGGCCGCCACGCGGGCCTGCTCGAGGCCATCGGCGAAGCGGATCGCCTGCAGCGCCGCGGTCGACAGTTCGTACTGTTCCTGGTCGGCACCCTCGGGCAGGCGGCGTTCCAGCCAGCCCTGGGCCAGCCAGTGCGCGATGTAGGCCTGCGCGGTACGCGGCAGGTCGCGCGACAGTTCGTCGCCGTTGAGCTGGTCCAGCGCGCGTTGCAGGCGCTCGTTGAGCACCGACGACGACAGCGTGCGCTCGCCGTCCATCAGCAGCCCCTGCAGCAGGCCGATGATTTCCGGGGCGTGGTCAGCGGCGAGCAGCTTCCATTGGGGCTGTTCGCGCAGATGACGGTAACGGGAGATGCGTTCGCGATGCTTCATGCAGCGAAAGAGGTCTGTAGGGCTGACAGGGACGAGCCACCACGCACGGCTGCCGCGCGGGCAGCCGTGGGCATGCCGGCCCGCAGCGGCCGGCGGGGTGCGGGCAAGCGGCTCAGCGCTTGCCGCCCACTTCGATGAAGCGCAGGAACTCGGCGCGGGTACGCGCGTCGTCGCGGAAGCTGCCCAGCATCTTGGAGGTGACCATGCTGACGCCGCGCTTGTGGATGCCGCGGGTGGTCATGCATTCATGGGCGCCTTCGACGACCACGCCGACACCGATCGGCTGCAGCACGTCCTGGATGCACTGCGCGATCTGCGCGGTCATCTTTTCCTGCACCTGGAAACGGCGGGCATAGGCTTCGACGACGCGGGCCAGCTTGCTGATGCCCACCACCTTGCCGGCCGGCAGGTAGCCGACGTGCACGCGGCCGATGATCGGCGCCATGTGGTGTTCGCAGTGGCTTTCGTACTCGATGTCACGCAGGACGATCAGTTCGTCATAGCCGGCCACTTCCTCGAAGGTCCGCTCCATGTAGGCGCGCGGGTCGTCGCGGTAACCGCTGAACCAGTCGCCATAGGCTTCGGCGACGCGGCGGGGGGTATCCAGCAGGCCTTCACGGGACGGGTCCTCACCGGCCCAGCGCAGCAGGGTGCGCACGGCATCCTCGGCCTGGTCCTGGGTCACGTCGCCCTGCGGGGCGGCCTTTTCGTTGTTCTTGCTCATTGCGTACAGCGTCCCGAACGGGGGGCGAGCATCGTACCCGACCGGGGGGTGGGTCGTCCTGTTGGGACGGTTCATCGGGGGTCGTGTTGGCGCGTCGTTGCTGTCGGTCTGGAGTGGGAGAGGGGGCTGCGCAGGAC